>JBGSUY010000752.1:0-7375 GCA_041753195.1 Chromatiaceae bacterium | reverse complement strand
GGCGGCGGACCCGCGGGTCGCGGTGGCCGACGACTGGCTCCCCGTCACGGCGCCCGAGCTGGCCCACCGGGTGGCGGATCCCAAGTCCCTGGCCACCATTGTCTACACTTCCGGTACCACGGGTCGGCCCAAAGGGGTCATGCTCTCCCACCATAACCTGCTCTCCAATGCCCACGGGGCTCTCACCGTGGTCGATGTGTACCAGGAGGACGCCTTTCTTTCTTTCCTGCCGCTGTCCCACACCCTGGAGCGCACGGGCGGTTATTACCTGCCGATGATGGCGGGCTCCTCCGTGGCCTTCGCCCGCTCGGTCGCCCAGCTCGCGGAGGACATGCAGGCCATTCGGCCCACCGTCATGATCGCCGTGCCCCGGGTCTTCGAGCGTGTCTACCAGCGTGTGGCGGACCAGTTGGCAACCCGCCCCGCGCCGTTACGGTGGCTGTTCCGCTTGGCGGTGGCCGTCGGTTGGCGCAGCTTTTTGCGCGCGCAGGGCCGTGCCCGCTGGCATCCCATGCTGATCCTTTGGCCGGCCCTGCGGCGCAAGGTGGCCGATCAGGTCCTATCCAAGCTGGGCGGGCGCATGCGTGCGGCGGTGAGCGGCGGGGCGCCCCTGCCTAGAGGCGTGGCCCATACCTTCCTCGGCCTGGGGCTTCCCCTGATTCAGGGCTATGGGCTCACCGAGACCAGCCCGATCATCGCCATCAATCCCATCGGCGACAACATCCCGGAGAGCGTGGGCGTTCCCATCCGCGGTATTCAGGTGCGCGTCGGAGCGGACGACGAGCTCCTGGTCAAGGGCGAGAACGTGATGCTGGGCTACTGGAACAACCACGCGGCCACCGCGAAGGTCCTGAGCCAGGACGGCTGGCTGCATACGGGAGATCGGGCGCGTATCGACGGCCGGCACGTCTACATCACCGGACGCCTCAAGGACATCCTGGTCCTGTCGAACGGGGAGAAGGTCCCCCCGGCCGACATGGAGATGGCCATCGCGATGGACCCCCTGATCGAGCAGGCGATCGTGCTGGGTGAGGGCCGCTCCTATCTCACCGCGCTCTTGGTCCTGAACGCGGACCTCTGGAACGGACTCGCCGCAGAGTACGCACTCGATCCGGGGGCACCTCGGAGTCTCGAGGATCCGCAGCTCTTGAAGGACATGCTCAAACGGGTACGCGGCGCCCTGCGCGACTTCCCGGGCTACGCGAAGATCCGCCGCGCTACATTGGTCCTGGAGCCCTGGACGGTGGAAAGCGGGCTCCTGACCCCTACCCTCAAAGTGCGCCGCAACAAGGTGGTGGAGCGCTACCGCGATGCGATCGAGCGGATGTACGCCATGGAAGCCTGAGTCGTGGGCCGCGTCGAAGGGTCCGGACCCTTGCGCCGCGCCTTGGGAGTGCCTAGAATCCTGTTCCCGCGCGGGTGTAGTTCAATGGTAGAACAGGAGCTTCCCAAGCTTCTAACGTGGGTTCGATTCCCATCACCCGCTCCAATCCGCGACGCCCCTCCTTCCCCCTGCAACCCGATCCTTCGGTCCGGAGCCGATAACCGGCCACCCGAAGCGATGCTGCAAGAACAACCTACACACGTGTAGGCCTCGATGGTCTCCATCAGGGCTGCCGGAACGGGTCGAGCTCCAAAGGTGGCGATCCGGAACCGGAGCGGCCCCTGGGGGTCATCGGCTCGGGTTGCCGGGAGTGCCGGAGGCTCGGCGGCGGGCAGGGTGCGGGCGATCGCGCCGCCCCCGGGACACAGCCCCGGGGGAAATCTCGGGTTATTGGCGGATACCTTCCACGGACAGGATCATCTCCACGTTGCGGGATGCGGGCCCCAGGTTGAAGTCGATCCCGAAGTCCTTGAGGGCAAAGGTCGTGCTGCCCTGGAAGCCGCGCCGGTAGCCGCCCCAGGGGTCGGGTCCGTTGCCGATCCGATCGACCTCGATCCTGACCGGCTTGGTGATGCCCTTGAGCGTCAGCTCGCCCTCCAACACTGACTTATTGAAGCCGGTCTCTTTATAGGATGTGCTCTTGAAGGTCGCGGTGGGGAATCGCGCCACGTCCAGGAAGTCGTCTCCCCGCAGATGCTTGTCTCTCTCCGCATGGTTCGAGTCCAGGCTCGCGGTCTTGATCTCCACCTGGACCCTCGAGTTGCTGGGGTCGCCCTCGTCGTAGGTGAAGGTCCCGCCGAAATCGTTGAACCGGCCGTACAGCCAGCTGTACCCCAGGTGCTTGATGCGAAACTGGACAAAGGCGTGGCCGCCCTTGGTGTCGATGACATAGTTGTCGGCGGCCGCCGCGGCGATTCCGGGGATGGCCAGCGCGGCGGCCAGGGTCAGGGCGCCGAGGCGCAGGGCGGAGCGGTGCAGAACGGTCATGGTCGGTGTCTCCTTCGGTGGGTAACGAGAGCGGTCGTAGCGTCGTCAGGGGGCATGACGGCCGAGCATCCGCAGCAGGGTGCGGTCCCGGTCGATCCAGTGGTGCTTGAGCGCAGCCAGGGCATGGAGTGAGGCGAGGGCGATGGTCGCGATCGCGAGCGCCAGGTGCACATCGCCCGCGATGTCTGCCTGATTGGGCAATCCGGTCAGGGTCGCCGGGACGGCGAAGATCCCGAAGACATCTACCGGACGTCCGTCCGCGGTGGAGATCAGGTAGCCCGTCAGCATCGTCGCGAGCAGCAGGACATAGAGCAGTCCGTGGACCAGGCCCGAGGCGCGCCGCTCCAAGGGGCTCAGGGTGGGCAGGGGCTTGGGGGGCGGGCTCGCGAGACGCCAGGCCAGGCGGGCGATCAGGACGAGGAAGAGCAGGACCCCGACGCCCTTGTGGATCTCGGGGCCGGTGGTGTACCAGGCGTCGTAGTAGGTCAGACCCGTCATCCAGAGACCCAGGGCGAACAGCCCCACGACCGCGATCGCCATCAGCCAGTGCAGGGCGATGGCGACCGCCCCATAGTGGTCGTGCGTGTTTCTCCAAATCATGGTGCTGCCCCTGGGGTCTGCTCGCCCGCGGTTAACGTGGGGCAGAGGTGGTGCCCTGGGGGGGTTCAACAAGACTCGGCTTGGGGAAAAACAGACTTGCGCGGGGTGCAGGAGCGGGGGGATGGGCGAGCGCCAAGGGGCGATCGGGTGCGCCGCGAGGGCTGAAAAAAGCCCGGCCCTTTGCGGGCCGGGCTTCCGTGTGGGGCAGCGACTGCGCGGCCGGCGGGTGCCGCGCAGGTTTGCGGTCAGGCCCCGGACTCGAGGGCTGCGATACGCTCTTCCAGGGGCGGATGACTCGCAAACAGGGCCTTGATCCCGCCGCCGAACTTGCCGGAGATACCGAAAGCGGCAAACTCACCGGACGGCAGATCCTGGGGCTCGTGGGTGCGCTGCAGGGCGCGCAAGGCGTCGGCCATCTGGCGCCGGCTGGTCAGGCTCGCCCCGCCCGCATCGGCGCGGAACTCCCGATAGCGGGAGAACCACATCACCACCATGGTCGCGAGGAAGGACAGCAGGATCTCGGCGACGATGGAGGTCACCCAATAGGCGATGCCGGGGCCGGATCGCTCCTCGTTCCCCCGCAGGGCCGAGTCCACCACGCTCCCGATGATCCGGGCCAGGAAGACCACGAAGGTGTTGACCACACCCTGGAGCAGGGCCAGGGTCACCATGTCCCCGTTGGCGACATGGCTCATCTCGTGGCCCACCACCGCCTCCACCTCCTGCTTGGTCATGGTCTGAAGCAGCCCCGTGCTCACCGCCACCAGGGCGGCGTTGCGGTTCCAGCCGGTGGCGAAGGCATTGGGGTCCGGGGAGTCGAAGATCCCCACCTCCGGCATCCCGATGCCTCTCTGCTGGGCCTGGCGAGCGACGGTCTCCAGGAGCCACTGCTCGAAGGGCGTCGAGGGGTGGTCGATGATCTGGACCCCCATGCTCCGCTTGGCCATCCACTTGGATAGGAAGAGCGAGATCAGGGACCCGCTGAAGCCGATGATGGCGGCCATGATCAACAGGGCGCCCATGTCGATGCCGCCGGTCTGCATCAGCACCTGATCCAGGCCCAGCAGTCGGAAGACCACGCTGATGACCACAAGCACGGCGACGTTAGTCACCAAAAACAAAAAGATGCGCATCATCGTTCGACACTCCTCGGTGGGTTAGCTCTCGGCGCGCATAACATGCCCGCGGACAGGGTTTGACGCAACCGCGCGCGGGACGTTCCAGCGTGCGCATATTGGGGGTGTGCGGCGGGCAATAAAGCGCGCCCCGATCCGCCCTCGATCCAGGGCTAGACAATGCGCAGCGCCGCCGGTAGTATTCCGCGTCTCCTACGAGGGGGCCATAGCTCAGCTGGGAGAGCGCAACACTGGCAGTGTTGAGGTCGGCGGTTCGATCCCGCCTGGCTCCACCAAACACCGGAATCCGGTCGTCCTTAGAGGCCGGATTTCTTGTTTGTAGCGGATACCTTGCGTCGGGATGCCGGTCCGCCGGATCGCGCCCGAGCGCGGACTCGATTCGATCTAGGTCCCCATCGTCTAGAGGCCTAGGACACCGCCCTTTCACGGCGGCAACCGGGGTTCGAATCCCCGTGGGGACGCCAATAAAAACAAGGCCCTAGCGGTTTTCCGCTGGGGCCTTTCCGTTTCGGCTGCAAATAGGCTGCAACGGACCGCTCAAGTGCTCCAGGTTCAGTGGTCACTTCACCTGAATATCGTTGGTCACGGATTTTGCACCCTGGACGGTATTCGCGAACTGTACCGCCGTGAGGACCTGCTCAGGGGTGACGGCGGTGCCGCTCAAGCTAGTAGGGCGGATGCGCGACAGGGCGATCCGCCATTTCGCCCCCATCGAGCATTCGAAGCTCCCAGAAGGAGCCGAAATAGTCGGCCGGCACGATGCGTCACGGGAAGCGGCGAAACCGCTATTTGCGTTGCGCCCTGCGCTGGCTGACCCTTGGCCGCACGGCGCGTCGCGATCATCGGCTCCGATGCGGATCTCGGCGCGGTAGCAGCCCGTTCCAAAGCCTTGCCATCGCGATCAGCGATCGGATGGTTGGACAGGTGCAAACGCGGCCCGCACATCGGTCAGCGGAAGGTCCTGCCCCTTGAACAGCAATGGCTCATCGAGCGTCCTGGCCAGGGCATAGGACAAGCAGTCGCCGAGGTTCAGCCCTGCTGGGTGACGGCCTTTGCCGAAGTGGCGGAAGCCCTCGCGGGCGAGCCGAGCCTGCCTCGCGTCGAAGGGAACCAGCTCGACACCGGCCGTCTCCAGGAAGAGGTCGAGGTCGCGTATGCCTTCCGCCCCATAGCGTGCCTCGATGACGATGGACAATTCGACGAAGCCTGCGGTCGACAGGCGGCGGTTGGGCGCGGCCGCGATCAGCTCGTTGAATGTCCGGCGCTCAGGCTCGTCCTGCAGGATGGCGAGCAAGGCGGAGGGATCTATCACCATCAGGAGGGCAGGCCGTGGTCGTCATACCCGAGGATCTCGTTGGCGGACCTCGCGTCGAGCACGGGTAGACTGGCCGCGTGCCGCGCGATCCGGTCGAGGTCGTCCGCCAGCCGGCGTCCCTTAGGTGCCTGGTTCAAACGTTCCAGCCGCTCGCGCAGCGCCTGGGTGACTGCCGCCGTCTTAGTCTCTCCGGTCAGTGTCGCGACCTGGCCGGCGAGGCGCTCGGTCTCTGCGTTTCGGATGTTAAGGGCCATGGGGTTTCCGTGTGTAGATATCGACATGGGAGTGTAGATTGTTACCCGCCGGGTTCGCAAACCTGCTCGCGATTAGCCTTCTTCCGTGCATCCGCACCGGCGTTCCGCCCCACACTTACGGCTCGGCCCTGTTCATACGCGGTGAGGCCCAGGCCCTGGTCAGCACAACCTTGGGGACGGAGCGTGACTCGCAGATCATCGACGCCCTGGAGGGAGAGCGCCGGGAGCACACAAGCTCACGGCTTCAATCGACGTTGGTTACTCAACTGATCCGGGTGGAAGGCTGAGCGGGGCGCCCACCGAGGACGTCTCAGATCTGTCGGGGCCTTCCGGCATTCCCTGCCGGAGCCACAAATCGACTTGAGTGACTGCTGCAAATAATCCGCCCTGCGGCAAAGTGTGCGAAACTTTCGTGCCCGCGGGACCCTTCCGTTTGACAAGGCTCAGGCCCCCTGTGTCAGGGTAGGCGCGCGCCCGGCTGTCTACCCACCGGGGCCCTTGATTCGAGCTCGCGCCACGCGCCTGACCATCCCAGCATCCCATGGACATCCTGCACGCCACCTGGGCGCCGGCCGATACGGCGCAGTTCGAGAATCCTGGGCGCTTCTTCCTCTGGATGGAGCAAGAGGAACCGTTGCGCGGACGCCGGGGGGCGGATGCCCATCCCTTCGCGGCACCGGCCGGCCGGCTGGGGGAGGCGATCGCCGCGGTGCTGCCGGCAACCGTGGCACGGGAGATCAATCCACAAGCCGCGACGACTTGGGTCTGGCTACCGACGGCCGCGGACGCGCCCTTACCCTCTCCAGAGCTGGGACAGTTGCTGGGTGCGCAGACACCGGAGCGATTTGACTGGCGTCCCTGGCGGGTGGCCGCGCTCGCGAGCGCCGATCCGCTCCTGCTCCTCAAGGAGCTGCATTTCCAGTCCCAACATCTCGAGGATCGCCTGCGCCTTGGCAGCGACATCCGGTTTTGGCACCGCTTCAGTCGGGCCTTGCGGGACCTCGTGCGCCGGCAGGCCTTCTTGCCGGCCATCTTTCCCTGGGCAGAGCCGCCCAAGGTCAAGGCGGGATCGGGGCGCAAGGAGAAGGCGGCGCCCCTGGGCTTCGCCACCGGGTGGCTACCCTTCTCCGCCCACTTCGAGAGCTGCATCGCCGAGTTTGCGCCGGCCATGCCCGGGCTCTGCCGCACCTTGAGCGTCGCCGACTCCAACGAGACGCAAGCGGCGGGCGCCCAACCATCCCGCCCGCCCCTGCGGGATGCCCAGGCATTGCTGCGCGGCTTCACGCAGCAGACCTACGACCATCTGGTGGCCGGGACTCGGTTTCCTCAGAAGACCTTCAAGGCGGTCGACGGGACCTTCCTCGGCCGGGCGCTGTCCGGCGGCTCCTCCGGTCCCGCCCCTGACGCCCCGGATCTGGAGACCTGGCAACACTGGGAGCGCTGGCGTCGGCGCTTGGAGGGCGGCCAGGGTCCCAAGGGGCTCCAGCTCGGCTTTCGCCTGCAGGAGGCCTCGCCCGAGCGGCCGGAGGACTGGTACCTGGAGTGGTTGGCCGCGTCGCGGCAAGACCCCGGCTTTCAGTTGCCTCTGGTCGACTACTGGGGGCTGGCCGGTCCGGCCCGGGCGGCGGTCAACCGCCGTCTGGGGGGCGAGCTGGTCCAGCAGCTCCTGTTGCAGGTGGGGCAGGCGGCACGGGTGGTG
>JBGSUY010000751.1:0-6261 GCA_041753195.1 Chromatiaceae bacterium | reverse complement strand
TGGCCGCCGCCAAGGGCCGGCTCGCCGAGCTGGAGTCCGAGCTCGCCACGGCCTATGCCCGCTGGGAGGCCCTGGAGGCGCTACGTTAGGCGGGGCGTGAGACGCTCAGCCTGCCCGGCCTGCTGGTCACCGCGACTGCCCCTGCTTTACCATCCTTGGCCCTTGGCCCTTGGCCCTTGGCCCTTGGCCCTTGGCCCTTGGCCCTTGGCCCTTGGCCCTTGGCCCTTGGCCCTTGGCCCTTGGCCCTTTTGACATCAACACCCCTCCAGCGCAGCGATCCCCATGAAGTTCACGGTCGAAGCCTTCCGATCCTGGCCCCACAAGTGCGTCACCCTGCTCGGCATGTCGGGGGTGGGTAAGACCTATCTTTCGGCCCTGCTCCGTCGCAGTGACTGGTTCCACTATTCCGGCGACTACCGCATCGGCACCCGCTACCTGGACGAGCATATCCTGGACCTGGTCAAGGCCCACGCCATGCGGGACCCTTTCCTGCGGGACCTGCTGCGCAGCGACTGGATCTTCATCCGCAACAACATCAAGGTGAACGATCTGGGGCCGGTCCTGAGCTTTGTCGGAAAGCTGGGCAACCCTGAGCTGGGGGGGCTGCCGCTCCCGGAGTTCAACCGCCGCCAGGCACTCTATCGGGAGGCGGAGATCGCGGCCATGCTGGACGTGCCAGACTTCATCCGCAAGGCCCAGGAGATCTACGGCTATGCCCACCTGGTCAACGATGTGGGGGGTAGCCTGTGCGAGTTGGACGAGCCGCGGGTCATCGACCTGCTCGCGCAGCACAGCCTGATCCTCTACATCCGCGTGCCGGAGGCGGACGAGATCAAGCTTATTCAGCGGGCCCAGGCGGACCCCAAGCCACTCTATTACAGGCCTGAGTTCCTGCGCACCGCGGTCAAGGATTACCTCACCGCCCGCGCCCTGGAGTACGTGGCCCAGATCGACCCGGACGACTTCACCCGCTGGGTCTTCCCGCGGCTCTTCCATTCCCGGGTGCCCCGGTACGAGGCCATCGCCCGCCCCCACGGCTACACCGTCTCCTCGCAGGAGGTGGCCCACGTGCGGGACGAGCAGGACTTCCTGCAGCTCCTGGAGACCGCCATCGCCAGGGCCGAGACCGATTGAGGCGCCAACCCCATGCCCATCGTCGCCCACACTGACCTGCCCACCTTCGCCCATCTGCGGGCGTCGGGCCACAACATCCTGGACCCGGACCGGGCCCTGCATCAGGACATCCGGGAGCTCCACATCGGGCTCCTCAACATGATGCCGGACGCCGCCCTGGAGGCGACCGAGCGGCAGTTCTTCCGGTTGATCGGGCAGAGTAACCAGATCGCCCAGTTCTATGTCCACCCCTTCACCCTGGATGCCCTGCCGCGCTCGGCCAAGGCGCGGGAGCACGTGGGGCGCTACTACGAGCCCTTCGAGCGCATTCGCGAGGACGGGCTCGACGCCCTGATCATCACCGGGGCCAACGTGACGGGGCCTGACCTTTCACTGGAGCCCTTCTGGCAGCCCTTGAGCGAGGTGGTGGCCTGGGCCTGGGACAACCTGAGCTCCACCCTGTGCTCCTGTCTCGCCACCCATGCGGTGCTCCAGTTCCGCTACGGCCAGCGGCGCCGTCCCCTGGGGTTCAAACGCTGGGGGGTCTTCCCCCATCGGGTGATGGAGCTTGGCCACCCCCTGGTGAGCACCGTCAATACCCTGTTCGACGTCCCCCACTCTCGGTTCAACGAGATCGGACGCGATCAGCTCGATGCCGCCGGGCTGCGAATCCTGGCGGAGAGCGAGCACGCCGGGGTGCATCTGGCCGTGAGCGCGGACGGCTTCCGGCAGGTCTTCTTCCAGGGCCACCCGGAATACGACACCATCTCGCTCCTGAAGGAATACAAACGGGAGGTCAACCGCTTCGCTGCGGGCGAGCGGGCGGACTACCCGCCCTTCCCGGAACACTACTTCTGCCTCCAGTCCCGGGCCATCCTGGACGAACACCAAGGCCAGGTGCGCCTCGCCATGGAGCGACGTCAGGAACCGCCCGCCCTGCCCGAGGGGCTCATCACTCGGCGCCTGGACAATACCTGGCACGACACCGCCGAGGGGGTGGTCGGCAACTGGATGGGCCTGGTCTATCAGGTCACCCACAGCGACCGAAAGCTGCCCTTCATGGCGCATATCGACCCGGCGGATCCCCTCGGTCTGGGCTGGAATCGGGCCGAGTGAGACTGGTGATTGGCGGTGCCGTCGTCGCCCGGCGGCGACCGTCCGTCGTCCCCTAGGGGCCCCTCCGGCGCCCTCCCGCCCCCGAGCCTGACCTGTCGGGCTTCGGGGTCTGCGGTCGAATCGTATCCCCGACACAACAATTTGCCGACGAGCGGTGCATCAGGGCCCCCGAGCGGCCCATCGTCGGCTGAGTGTCAGTTTTTAGATACAAGCGTTAGGAGTGAATGGCGGCAGCCATGCCATCCTGGAAAGTGTCGACACCTAGCCATTTCTGACAGTTAGGAAAAATCAGGGTCTTCCGAGGGTGTCCATTGTGTCATTTTTGTACTAGACTTGAGGCGTGAGAGTTGATTTGTGACTTTGAGGACACAGTTAGACATCAGTGTCCCGTCAAAGTCAGAAATCGGCAAAGGCGTCAGCCGCAACGGTCGAACGTGTCCGAGCAGCCAATTCAGATTCAGCCAATTCAAGTTCAGAGTGAAGGTAGGTCAGAGATGTTGAGCCAATACGACAACCAGATTCGCTATAAGTGGGATCCCAAGACCAGCACGGGTTTCCAGCTTCGCTTCGATGCGGAGGCGGCCGCCAAGGGCGGGCACTACTGCTATCACGTGGAGGATTGGACCTGCCGCACCGTGACCAACGAGTGGCAGTGCGAGAGCCTCGACGAGGCCCTGAGTGTGTTGGGCCGCTTGTTCTCCATCGATGCGGAGCAGGAACGTCGTCGCCTCGGGGCCTGGCCTCAGGTAGCGGACCTGCAGGCCGCGGCCTAAGGGGCCAACCTCTCAACGCCGATCCGTTATATCCGTAGCGGGCGTAGCGGCCTCGGTACCAGCGGAGGCGAGTCGAGGGCGGGGGATCCGGCAAGGGTCCCCCGCTCTCGTGCGCATTGGGGTCGCTGGAACCTCCGCCCCGCTGCCGTTGCGGGGAAAGGTGCCCTGGCCCCGCCGGGTCCAATGGGGGCATACTGGCGACCCCCCTGGCTGCTTGTCCCGCCGATGGACCCGTACGATTCACTCTTCTACGAGAGCATCTGTTTCCCCGAGACCCATCCGGAGACCCTCGCCGTCCTCGGCCGCCTGATGGGTCTCGCTGCGGCGGATCCGGCGACCTGCCGGGTGCTGGAGCTTGGCTGCGCCACGGGCGGCAACCTGATCCCCATGGCCGAGGGGTTGCCGGGTGCCAGGCTCCTCGGCATCGACCTCTCGGGGCCCCAGGTGGAGGCCGGCAATCGCCCGATCGCGCGCCTGGGCCTGGGCAATGTGCGGCTCCGCCGGGGCGACATCCTTGAGTTGGACCCCGAGTCCGATCCGGACCTCGGTGAGGTCGACTACATCATCGCCCACGGGGTCTACTCCTGGGTGCCGCCGCCGGTTCAGGAGCGCCTGCTCCGGCTGGCCCGGCGCCTGCTGGCGCCGAACGGCATCTTTTACGTGAGTTACAACGTGCTGCCGGGCTGGCGCCTGCGCGGCACCCTCAGGGACGTCTTGCTCGACGCGTGCCGCAACGAACGGGAGCCCCAGGCCCGGCTCGCCGCCGCCCAGTCCGCCCTGGACCGCTTGGCCAGGGGCCTGGAGGGTGTGCCGGGGGCGGCGGCGGTCCTGCTGGGAGAGGAGGTGCGACGGCTGCGGGTCGCCCCCGCGAGCTACCTCTATTTCGAGTACCTGGCCGAGCACCACAGCCCCATCCTGTTTCGAGACTTCGTCCGGTCCTGCGCGTCGGCTGGGCTGCGCTATCTGTGCGATACGCAGCTCCACACCCTGTTTCCGGCGAGCCTCGGGGACTCGGTGGAGATGGCCCTCCAGGACCTGGATGACGGGCTCGATGTCGAGCAGTGGCTGGACTTTCTGGGCAACCGGGGCTTCCGGCAGAGCCTGCTGATTCGGGACGACGCGGTGGCCGAGGAGGTCCTCTCCCTGGAGCGCTTCGCCGCCTTCAGCCTGTGCGCGGATCTCCGTCCCCCGGCCAAGCCCCGCCTGCGGGATGCCCGTCCGGTTGCGTTCACGCGTCCCGGCGGCGAGACCCTCGAGGTCACCCAGCCACTCACCAAGGCCGTGCTGCTCGCGTTGGCACAGCGCTATCCGGACGCCATGACCCTAAGGTCAGTCCTGCCCCAGGCCCAGCGATTGGTCGCCGACGCCGGTGGCAGCCCCTCGGCGGATGACCTGGACTCGCTCCTCTCCGAGTTGTTCGGGCTCTTTGCCCGGGGGGCCATCCAGGCACGGATCCACCCGCGGCGCCTGGATCGCACCCCGCCCGAACGACCGCGGGTGAGGCCCCTGGTGCGCGCCCTGGTGGATGACGGACATCTCCAGGTGCCGACCCGCGACCATGGAAACCTTGGTCTGGATCCGCTGGCGGTCCGTCTCATCGGCCTGTTGGACGGCACCCGGGATGTCAGCGCGCTCGCGCTGGCCTTGGACGCCGGTGGGAATCGCGGGGTCCACCAAGCAGGCAGGGAGGGGTCAGGGATGGGGCGGCACATTCGGGGCCTGATCGGCCTCTTCCACCGCCACGGCCTGTTGGAAGGCTGAGAAGGCCCCCGGGAGGAGCGGGATTGGATGGGCCCGGGTGGAGGACCCGGGCCCAGGGGGTCGCGGGGCTTGCGCCCCGGCCATAGGAGGCGCTACTTGCTGGCGTCGGTCTCGAACATCCGGTAGATCACCCCGGCGATCGCCGCTCCGACGATGGGCGCGACCCAAAATAGCCAAAGCTGGGCCAGAGCCTTACCCTCGCCCGAGAGTGCCAGCACCAGGGCTGGGCCCGTGCTGCGGGCGGGGTTGACCGAGGTGTTGGTGACCGGGATGGAGATCAGATGGATGAGCGTCAGGGCGAGACCGATGGCCAGGCCGCCGGCTACGGCGGTTCCCCGCTTGTCGGTGACCCCAAGGATGATGAACAGGAACATGGCGGTCATGACGATCTCGGTGATCAGACCGGTCATCATGTTGTAACCGCCGGGTGAGAGCTCCCCGAAGCCGTTCACCGCCAGGCTGTTGGCGCTCAAGCTGAAGCCCGGGGCCCCGCTCGCGATCATCAGGATCAGGAAGGCGGCCAATATGGCCCCGATGGTCTGGGCGATGATGTAAACGGGGGCCTCGGCGAAGCTGAAGCGCCCACCCACCACGAGGCCGACGGTCACCGCCGGGTTCAGGTGACAGCCGGAGATGTGCCCGATGGCATAGGCCATGGTCAGCACCGTGAGACCGAAGGCGAGTGCGACGCCCAGCAGACCGATTCCGATATGTACCTGGCTGCCGCCGATGTCGGCCATGAAGGCGGCCGCCAGCACGGCGCTGCCGCAGCCGCCGAGGACCAGCCAGAAGGTGCCGATCAGCTCAGCGAGTGAACGGGACATGAGGGACATGAGTAACTCCTTGCAATCTTGCGAGAGGGACGGGAGGGGTTAAGAAACTGGCAACGCGGTCCGGCGGCCTAAGGACTCATGGGCGCCAGCCGTCGGTGAGGCCTCTGCTCGCCCCCGGATCTTTGGTGGGATCCGAGTCGCGGCCGGGCGGGATTGTACGGCATGACGGGTGCCGGCGTTGTAGTACTTGCTCGGTCGAAGAGGCACGCCAGGTTGCGGGCGGCGGCCAAAGCTCGTAGCCTTTCCGGCTGCCATTCTGACTCGCCCTGATCCGCAAAGCAGAAGGAATCAAGCCGTGGAAACCGACAGCGACCGCGCCCGCTTCAACATGATCCAGCAGCAGATCCGTCCCTGGGACGTGCTCGACGAGCGGGTCCTGGGGGTGATGGAGGCGGTCCGGCGGGAACCCTTCGTCCCGAACGCCTACCAGGGCCTCGCCTACGCCGACATCGAGGTGCCCCTGGGCCCTGGCCGGACCCTGCTGGCCCCCAAAATGGTCGGCCGCATGCTCCAGGCCCTGGCGGTGCAGCCCAAGGACAAGGTGCTGGAGGTTGGAAGCGGCACCGGTTACGTGACCGCTTGTCTCTGCCGGTTGGGCGGCCAGGTGACCGGCGCCGAGCCCGACCCGGCCCTGGCGGCGACCGCGCGCAAGCGCCTCGCCGAGC
>JBGSUY010000750.1:0-2887 GCA_041753195.1 Chromatiaceae bacterium | reverse complement strand
CCCGAGACGGTGGTGACATACTCCACCCCCGGGGTCTCCATGATGATCTTCTCGGCCGCCGCGCAGGCGGCGTTGGTGCGCTGCAGCGACGCGGCGTCGGGCAATTGCAGGCCGGCATACAGGTAGCCCTGGTCCTCTTCGGGCAGGAAGCCGCCGGGCACGAACTTACCCATGACCCCGATGGCGCCGGTCATGACCGCCAGCAGGATCAGGCTGATGACGAACTTGCGGATGAAAAAGCCGGAGAGTTTCACATATCCGTTGGTGGCCCGGCCGAACATATTGTTGAACCAGCGGTAGAAGGCGCCCAGGGGGCCGCGGGCCTGCTTCTTGGGCTTGAGGATCAAGGCCGACAGGGCCGGGCTCAGCGTCAGGGCGTTGAAGGCCGAGATGATCACCGAGATGGCGATGGTCACGGCGAACTGCTGGTAGAGTTTGCCGGTGATGCCCGGAATGAAGATCGTGGGCAGGAAGACCGCCGTGAGCACCAGGGCGATGGCGATCACCGGGCCCGAGACCTCTTCCATGGCCTTGAGCGTCGCCTCTTTGGGCGACAAGCCGTGTTCGATGTGATGCTCCACGGCCTCGACCACCACGATGGCGTCGTCGACCACCAGCCCGATGGCCAGCACCATGCCCATCAGGGCAATGGTGTTGATCGAAAAGCCCAGCAGCGGAAACATGGCGAAGGTGCCCACCAGCGAGACCGGCACGGCCAGGGCCGGGATCAGGGTGGCGCGCCAGCCCTGCAGGAAGATGAAGACCACGATGATCACCAGGATCAGGGCTTCATACAGGGTTTTGACGATCTCCTTGATGCCCTCGCGCACCGACTGGGTGGTGTCCAGGGGGATGGTGTAGGCCATGTCCGGCGGGAACGAGGTGGTTTTGACCTGCGCCATGAGCTTTTTCACGCCGTCCACGGCCGCGATGGCGTTGGTGCCGGGCAACTGGTAGAGGGCCAATACGGCCGAAGGCTTGCCGTTGAGCCGGCCTGTGAGGCTGTAGGTCTGGGAGCCCAGCTCGATGCGGGCCACGTCCTTGAGGCGCACCATGGAGCCGTCCGGGTTGGCGCGCACCACGATGTCCTCGAATTCCGCCGTGTCGGTGAGCCGCCCCTGGGTCTGGAGCGTGATCTGGAACTGGTTGTCCGGCGTCATGGGCTGGGAGCCGATGCGCCCCACCGCCGCCTGGACGTTCTGGCCCTGGATGGCGGCGATGACGTCCGATGGGGTCAGGCCAAGCGCCGTAAGCCGCTCGGAGGAGAGCCAGATCCGCATGCTGTAATCGAGCGGTCCGAACTGGAAGACCTCCCCCACCCCGGGCACCCGCGCCAGGGTGTCCATTAGGTTGATGTTGGCGTAGTTGCTCAGGAAGAGGGCGTCATAAGAGCCCTTGGGGGAGTACAGGGCCACGATCTGGAGCATGGCGCTGGACTTCTTCTTGACCGTGACCCCCTGGCGCTTCACCTCCTCCGGGAGTTGGGCGGTGGCCTGATTCACCCGGTTCTGGACATTGACCGTGTTGATATCCGGGTCGGTGCCGAGATCAAAGGTGACTGTGAGCGTATAGCTCCCGTTATTGGTGCTGCTCGACTTCATGTAGAGCATCTTGTCCACGCCGTTGACCTTGGCCTCCAGGGGCTGGGCCACGGTGGACTCCACCACGGCGGCGGAGGCCCCCGGATAGTTGGCGGAGACCGAGACCTGGGGCGGGACTATGTCCGGGAACTGGGCGACCGGGATCTGGGTGATGGCAATCAGACCCGCCAGGGTCAGCACCACCGAGATGACGATGGAGAGACGCGGGCGGTCGATGAAGAGGTCCGAGATCATGGCGTGGCGCCCCCTTCAGGCTGCTGGGGCGGGGTGGCGCTCACCACCTGCCCCGGTCGCACCTTCTGGGCGCCCTCCACGATCACCAGCTCGCCTTCCTCGAGACCCTGGGTGACCGCGATCCGCGCCCCCTGGGCAGGGCCGATCTGGACGCGGCGGACCTGGGCCTTGTTTGCCCCATCGATCACCAGGCAATAGGTGCCCTGTTGATCGACCAGCAGGGCCGACTGGGGCACCGTGATCCCCAGCTCCGGGGTGTCCCCCTGGATCAGGACTCCCACGAACTGGCCGTCCACCAGGGTGCCCCTGGGGTTGGGGAAGCTGGCCCGCACCGTGACCGTGTCGGTCCCCGCGTCGGTGGTCACGTCCACGAAGTCTAGCCGGCCCTTCTGATCGAAGAGGCTGCCATCCGGCAACCGGGCCAGGACAGAGACACCCTGGGGCGTGTCACCCTGGCGCGCGATGTCCTCGCGGGCCTGGAGCCGCTCCCGCTGCGTGACGGGGAACTGCACATAGATGGGATCCGTGCTCACCAGGGTGGCCAGGCTCCCGCTGCCGGGTCCCAACAGGTTGCCCACCGTGTACTTGGCGAGCCCGATGCGCCCGGCCACAGGGGCCTTGATCTGGGTGTAGCTGAGGTCGAGCTGGGCGGCGTCCAGGGCCGCCTGGGCCTGGGCGATGCCGGCCTTGGCGATGGAGTCCGCGGCCCTGAGCTTGTCGACCTCCGCCGCCGAGATGTTCTTGTCCTTCAGCAGCTCCTCACCGCGCCTCAACTGGGCCGCGGCGTTCTCCTGGTCCGCGCGCGCCTTGGCCAGGTCCGCCTCCCGTTGGCTGACGATCGATTGATATTGCTCGGGCTCGATGACGAACAGGACGTCGCCGACCGCGACAGACTGACCCTCGGTGAATCGGCGCTCCTGGAGGAACCCCTCCACCCGGGCCCGCAGGTCCACCCGCTCTACCGCCGCCACCCGACCCACGAAGACCGCCTGCTCCGTCACCGCCTCCCGTTTGGCCGGCACCGCCACCACCGAGGGCGGCGGGGCGGCGAC
>JBGSUY010000749.1:0-3998 GCA_041753195.1 Chromatiaceae bacterium | reverse complement strand
CGAGCAGGCGCAGGCGCCGCACCTGATCCTCGGCCCAGGCGTGCTCGCCGCGAATCGCCCCGATGGAGAGCCAGCCGAGTGACTCGCCCGCCGCGATCAGGGGGAAGATGGCCATGGAGCGGATGCCCAGGGTGCTCAGGGCCTGGGCGTCCGCGGCCGCCTCGGTTGGTAGATCGGCAAGCAGGTCGAAGACGACTGGGCTGCCCCCTCGCAGTCGCGGGGACAGATAGGGGAAGCGGGACTCGGCCAGGGGAGACGGGACGGGCGCGATGCCCGGAAGGGCCCAGGAGTGGGTTGCGGTGAGCTGACCCGGGGTCGCCTCATAGCGGCCCAGGGTGCTGCGGTCCACGCCGAGGAAGAGCACGATGCGCCGTAGGGCATCCAGGATCCGGTCATCCAGGGCCTCCGGCTCTACGTCTACGAAAGAGGCCGTGAGATCGGTGACCAGGTCCTCGAAGCTGGTCTCGGCGGGGGCTCCCGCGGCGGGTGCCGGGTCGGTCGAGGCAGGGTTCAGGTTGGCGGTCAAGTCTCTGGTGGTCCTTAATCCAGGTGGTTTCGACTGACTTGGTGTGCGAGATCCTCTCGCCGCGCCATGAGCGCAAGGACATGGTCCATCTCCAGCCGCTGCTTCAGCGTGCCGGCGTTCCCTGCTATTCGGTCGGCACCCACAGATCCGCCAGGTGGATGGTCACCGCCGCGAAGGGGGGTACGGCCACCCGATCATCGCCAGAGAAGCGCCCAATCTCCCGCCAGCCTGTGCCTTCGCGTTCATAGGCCTCCAGGGTGCGTGCCAGGGGGTCCAGCAGCCACGCATGGGCCACGCCGAACTGGGCGTAGATCGGCATCTTGATCTCCCGGTCCTTGCTTGCCGTGGACTTGGAAAGGATCTCGCACACCCAGTCGGGGACCACGGTGAAGCGCTGGTCCTCCGGGATTCGGGGCATCCGCTCGCGGCGCCAGCCGGCCAGGTCCGGCACATCGACCTCGGTATCGCGGATGAAGTGCAGCTCCGGCTCGTCGATGATCCACCAGCCTCCGGGGCCCCCGCGGCCCTGTTGGAAGGGTCCGAGCAACTCGGCGCCAAGCACGGAGGACGCGAGCCCATGGCGGCCACTGGGGCGCGGCTGGGTATGGAGCTGGCCGTTCAAGATCTCGCCGGTCAGCCCCTCGGGCAGGGCCTCGAGCTGTTGATACAAGGAGGGGCGAGCACGCGCGTGCATGATGGGGGCCGCCGACAGGGATAGGACACGGATGCAAGTGTAACTGGCGGCGCAGCCAAGGGGCGACCGGAGTGACGACATTTCGTCGATCACGATATTTCGTTAAACAACTCACGGCATTTCGGGGCCCCGCTTCGGCTCATATCTCCCTCCAGGGACCTTCGGTGGCCGACTCGCCGGGGCCGAATTCAGATCTGTCAGTGCCTTGCGGCTATTCCGATCGCTTTTCACGGAAATGGCGCGCTTCCTGCTCTCCCCCCGCCATGACCTTCCGGATTACGCGGCTGGATGACCATCGGCAGACCGTCCTCACGGTCGACGGGTGGTTGGAGGCCGAGGGGCTCCCCGACCTCGAGCGGGAGCTCGACCGCGCACGCGGCGTCTCGCCGGCTGGCCTGATCCTGGACCTCTCCGGGCTACGTCAGGCGGACGAGGCCGCCGTCGAGCTGCTGCGAAGGCTTGCGGCGGGCGGGGCGCGGCTCACCAACTGCCCGCCTTACCTGGCGTTGCGACTCGCCGCGCCGGCGAGCCGGAAGCGTCATGAGGCGCCATAGCCAGTCGAGGACCGCCTTCGCGTAATCGCTGAGGCAAAGACCCATCACCAACCTGACGGAGAGACAGACCGATGCAGCTCACAGCCAGAGATCCCGATCGCCACGGCGCTCGCCTCCCAGGGCGCTCCGGCGTCCCGCTCGCCCTCGCGACCTTCGCCCTGGGCGGCGCCTTGGTGCTCGCCGGCCCGGTGGCGGCCGCCGACAAGCCGAACATCCTGGTCGTCTGGGGGGACGACATCGGCCAGTCCAACATCAGCGCCTACTCCCGAGGCATGGTCGGTTACAAGACCCCCAACATCGACCGCATCGCCAACGAGGGCATGCTCTTTACCGATTATTACGCCGAGCAGTCCTGCACCGCCGGGCGCGCCTCCTTCATGCTCGGCCAGAGCGTCTTCCGCTCTGGGCTTTCCAAGGTGGGTCTGCCCGGGGCCAAAGAGGGCATCAATACGCTCGACCCCACGATCGCCGTGGTGCTCAAGGATCAGGGGTATGCCACGGGCCAGTTCGGCAAGAACCATTTCGGCGACCGCGACGAGCACCTGCCGACCAACCACGGTTTCGATGAGTTCTTCGGCAACCTCTATCACCTGAACGCCGAGGAGGAGCCGGAGAACGAGGACTATTTCAAGGACCCGGAGCTGCGCAAGAAGTTCGGGCCCCGCGGGGTCATCCATTCCTGGGCCATGCCTGATGGCACCCAGAAGATCGAGGACACAGGCCCGCTCACCAAGAAGCGCATGGAGACGGTGGACGACGAGACCTCGGCGCGTGCCCTCGAATTCATCGTGGAGCAGACCGAGGCCGGCAAGCCCTGGTTCGTGTGGTGGAACGGCACCCGCATGCATTTCCGCACCCACGTCAAGGACGAGCTGCGCGGCATCTCCGGTCAGGACGAGTACGCCGACGGCATGGTCGAGCACGACCGCCACATCGGTCAGTTCCTGAAAAAGCTCGATGACCTGGGCATCGCCGACAACACCATCGTCTTCTATTCCACGGATAACGGTCCCCATAAGAACACCTGGCCGGACGCCGGGGTGAACCCCTTCCGCGGTGAGAAGAACACCAACTGGGAGGGCGGTTGGCGGGTTCCCGCGGTGATGCGCTGGCCTGGCGTCATCCAGCCCGGCTCGGTCAGCAACGCGATCGTCCATCATATGGACTGGATGCCCACCCTCGCCGCCGCCGCCGGCAAGCAGGACCTCAAGGGGGACTTGCTCGACGGCTATCATTCCACCGCCCTCAACCGCGACTACAAGATTCATCTCGATGGCTATGACGTCACGGCGCACCTGAAGAACCCGGAGGGGGCCCCGAGCCCCCGCAAGGAGGTCTTTTACTTCTCCGATGACGGTGACCTGACCGCCCTGCGCTATCAGGACTGGAAGATCATCTTCATGGAGCAGAAGACCCCGGGGACCTTCCGCGTTTGGATGGAGGAGTTCAGCCCGCTGCGCGTGCCGCTCATCTTCAACCTGCGCCGCGACCCTTATGAGCAGGCCACCATCACCTCCAATACCTACCATGATTGGCAGATTGACCGGGCCTTCATGCTGGTCCCAGCCCAGGCCTATGTCGGCAAGTTCCTTGAGACCTTCAAGGACTACCCGCCGCGTATGAAGGCAGCGAGCTTCAGTCTCGACAAGGTCATGGAGCAGATGAGCAACCCCGGGGCCCACTGATCGCGCCCAGGCTCATTGGACAGGGATGTCCGCCGCCCGCGTCCGGTCTTCGTGCTCTTGCTGTCGGGCGAGGGCAAGGCACACAAGCCGCAAGACAGCGCCAGGGTCGAAGCCTCGCGGAGCTGGCGTTCACCTTGCCATGATCCTCCCTGCACGAAATCCGTCTCCTGGCGCGACAGCTCGCCCTCCAAGACACGCGACCCTTGGAGTGCTCCGTCTTCGGCCGCTGAGGGACTGAATACCGATTTCACGGACGGACCCGAATAGCGGGGACTGATCTACGACACCGACAGCAGTCGTTCATCCTCGCGCGGAGATTCGTCTGCCATTCGACGTCCGGTTAGGCTCAGCCGCCCACAGTCGTGGTGCCTCGTCGCGGTAGGGGCGGGCGAGTGTGGCGGAGGGGGACTCCCCGAACTTGTCCCGGTAGGACCCGGCGAGCCGGCCGAGCTGGGTGAAGCCCAGGTGGAAGGCCAGCGCGGTGACCGTCGACTCGCCGAGCGCGCCAGCGAGCAGGGCCCGGCGCAAGGCGTGGAGGC
>JBGSUY010000748.1:0-8281 GCA_041753195.1 Chromatiaceae bacterium | reverse complement strand
GGCCCGCGCGCGGCGGACCTGGGCGGCGATGCCCAGAACGGCGAACGGGGTCAGAATGACCCCGCAGATGACGGCGGCGATGACCGCGAGGTGCTCGGACATGGTGCCTTCCTCTTGAGGTTGGTGGGACACCAAGCCCCTCGGGGGCAGTGGGTGCCCCAAGGGGGTTGAACACTCGGTGGGTTCCGCTGTGTCGGCCACGCGGCCACGGCCAGCTACCGTATTGCGCCCTCACGCAGGGAGGACGAGCAATTCAGGGTCGGGGGTTCGCCTGTCCGCTGCGCACCGAAGGGGGCACCGAGGTGCTCGGGGCGCACGGGACAGGGAGCTGGCTCGCGCTTAGACGGCAGACTCAGTCGGAGGAGAGGTGATCGACGCGTTGGCCCCCGTGGAGGTGGACCCGCGTCCGCATCGGATGTGACCCGCCGGGCATCGCCCAACTCGCAGGTTGGGAGCTGCAAACGGGTGAACGGGCTGGAGGTCGCTTCGGCTTGCTCTTCCGGAATCCTTTGGGACACCGGGCGGCCAGCTACCGCTTCGGGAAAGGTTTAGCGCGTCTCCGAGGCCGATACAACACGACCACCGGCCACCTGCGGGCTAAACCGGGGCATCCGGGGTTTTTCCTGGGTGCCAGGCGCCCATCGCCGGGCTAGGTTGGCGTCTCCTGCCACACGCCAGAGCAGCCCGCCATGCCAGCGACCCGCGGATTCAGCCGCCCGGAATTGCACGTCCCCGTCACCTTGCAGTCGGCGCACGCCCACCGCGTCGTCGGCCGCAGTCTGATCCGGGTCGCCCGCGCCCTCTATGGCATCGACGTGGTGCTCCAGGCGATTGGCGATGCGGACAAGATCGACGAGGTGGAGGGGGTGGTGGATGCGTTGCTTGGGGATTTCGCCAAGCGCCTGCAGGAGGAGATGGCCCGGCTGGACGCCGTGAAGGCCTCCAACGGCATCGAGACGGTGCCGCGCTACACCAATCCGAGTCGCGTCACCTTCCGCATCTCCTCCCCGCAGCTCTCCCAGTATGCGAACCTGATCCAGGCTCTCGATCGGCTGATGGTCGGCATCGACACCCTGTGGCTCAGCGGCGTCTTCAGCAACCGCCAGCGGGCCGATGCGGTCTACACCTGGCGCAACGAGTTGCTCGCGGTGGGCCGCCGCGTGGTCGAGATCGAGGCCCGCGCCCGGGAGTTCGCGGTGCGAAGGGGTAAGGGTGACGAGATCGCCGCGAGTGATGCGGAGGCGGGATCGGTCGTCACCGTGGACGGGGACGAGGGGCTCACGGAAGAGGACGAGAAGGCCGGTGACGAACGGTCGGGTCTCCGGAACCTGCGGCCGTCGTTGATTCGGCGCGACCCCGGGTCCCCTCAGTGAGGATCGTCGCGGGTGATGGCCCCGGCACCCCGTCCCGGCGATCCACGGTCACCGACTCACCCTCTCTCGGCGGCGCCGCGGGAGGATTAGTTGCACCACTGGCGCTCACACGGGGTGCCATCGCCGTCCCCGTCCATCTTGGTACCTGGACAATGACGGATGAAGTACACCGCTTCTTCGCAGGACCGCATTTCGGAACAGTAGGTTCTGCCATCGCACGCAAAGGAGCCAGCGTCGGGTTCCGCCGACCGCGGCACCTGCGCCACGGTGAGCATCGGCTCGCTTCGGTCCGCGTCGGACCAGCGGATCGCGTACCAGCCGGCGGTGATTGCGGCGGCGATCAGCAGAAACCTCATCATCGCTTTGCTAGGCCAGGCGCGATCCAAGAGGTCTGCAGTTTATGCGACCGCTTGGCCAAGCGCCGTGCGCCCAGTCTCCACCTCAACGGTCCGGTCCGGGCGGAGTGTCTACCTCAAGAACTGGAGCGTCAGACCCCGGGGACACGTCTCAGGCGTCTGTGGTCTGAAGGCGGGGCCGCACCCTTCCCGGAGTGCGCGACTGAGCATTGGCCCCCTGCTATGAAGGGTCAGGGTCTAGTCAGCAAGCAGCACTGCGCGACGCGTAGCTCCTAGGCACCGAGGCCAGTCGCCGAACAGAAGGCGTGAGTGGCCGTCTGGGACTGCCAAGGATGTGCATCGACTTGGCGCAAGTACACAACGTGACGGTTCGGGCGGCCCCATTGTCCCTGGAGCTGCCGCTCAACCCCCGCCTGTCCAGTGGCAGCTCTACGCGCTTTGCTGACGCTGGCGGTCACGCTCCGGACAGGCCGGTTACGACCCAGACCTGCCGCTCGGGGCCTGCTCCTGAGCGACCGCTCTGGGCGCATTTGCCGACGCTGGCGTCCACGCTCTGGTTACTGCACCTTCCGACCCCCTCCGACGTTGGGGCCTCCGCTGACGCGCCGCGCCCCTCACCCAGGCCGCGGAGAACCACCCCCCACGCCCGCTCGCCCCCTCCGAGACGGCGACCTCATCCCCGCCCGTCCCCGTCCGTCCCCGTCGGCTCCCGTGCGGCGCTTGCCACGCGCCTCCCAGCGCTGGTAGCGTCCGCCCGACGCAAGCCGCCCGTGCGGTTGGATTTCCTATCCCTTCAGCGCCAGCTACACCACTCCACGGGACAGCATCAATTGGAACAGGAAATTCCCTCCTGTGCGAAAATACCGGACGGGGCAAATGCGGCTCGCAAGACGCCTTGATCGTGTCGTGCAAAGACGACACAAATGTCGCCATTGAGGGGGAACAATATGCGGCAAATGTTCGCTCATCTCGCCGGTCTGACCTCGGCCGTCATGCTTGCGGTCTCAATTGCCACTCCATTGTATGCGGAGACAGTTTCCAGGGATGAGGCGAAAGAAATCGCGACTGACGCCTACCTGTATGCCTATCCGATGCTATACAACTACAAGACACTGTTTCAACAGGCAGTCGATCCTTCGTTCCCTGGCTATGTGGGCGGGTTTAATCGCTTCCGTCACTACTCGCGTGGTTTTACGCCAGCCGACAAGGATATCGTCACACCCAGCAACGATACACCCTACTCCTGGGCCTGGCTTGACCTTCGGACAGAGCCGATGGTGGTTTCTGTTCCGGCGTCGCCAGACCGTTACTACGTCCTCCAGTGGTTCGATCTATACACGCACAATTTTGCCTACATCGGTTCACGGGCGACCGGAACCGCAGCGGGTCACTATCTCTTCGCGGGCCCGAACTGGAAGGGCGAGGTACCGGCCGGCATCACGAAAGTGCTGCGCGCCGAGACCGAAATCATCGGCACCCTGACGCGGACAAGCTGGTCCGGGCCGGCGGATCGTGACGGCCTGGTGGCGATGCAGCGGCAATATCGCATCCGGCCGCTGAGCGAGTTCACGGGTGGAAGGCCGCCGCAGCCCGCGCCGACGTTCGTGTTTCCGGCGTGGGACGAGGCTCGCGCCAACTCCATCGGCTTCATCGACTACTTGAACTTCCTGCTTCGATTTTCCCCCGTGGTCGACAGCGAGAAAGTCATGATGGAGCGCTTTGCCAGTATCGGCATTGGTCCCGGGCGAGCCTTTGATCCGGCCACAGTCGACCCGACGACACGCGCTGCGATTGAAGCAGGCATCGAGGAGGGGGCGGCCAAGCTCCAGGCCGAGATCGCCAAGACGACCAGTTCGGTCGATCTCTTCGGTACCCGTGCGTTTCTCGGCCCGGATTACGTCATGCGACGCGCCGTCGGTGCCGCCATGGGCATCTACGGGAACTCGAAGGAGGAGGCCTACTACTCGGCTTACAGCGTGGATGCAAACAAGCAGCCGCTCGACGGCAGCAAGCGCTACGTGCTGCGGTTCTCCAAGGACCAGGTGCCGCCGGTGAAGTTCTTCTGGTCGATGACCATGTACAACCTGCCGGATCGCTTGCTCGTCGACAACCCGATCCAGCGCTATGCGATCGGCAGCCGGACAGAGGGGCTCAAGACCAACTCCGACGGCTCGGTCGACATCTACCTTCAGTCGACGTCCCCCGGGGGCGGTAAGGAGTCCAACTGGCTGCCGACGCCGAAGCAGGGGCCATTCTTCATGGTGCTCAGAATGTATGGGCCGGAGGGAAAGCTGGCGGCCGGTGAGTGGCAGGCGCCTCAGCCGACCGCAGCCGACTAGCCCTGCCGACCTTAGAAGGAGGATGCCGGTGAAATCGCAGATGATCATTCTGGCAGCGCTCGCCGCCAGTGTATCGGTTGTTTCAGTCGTTCGTGCGGACACTGTCTCGACCCGAATCGGAAACCTTGAATTTCAGGGCAGCTATCCGAGCGACGCTACGATCACTAAGCTCTATGACGAACGTGACTTCCAGCGGGCCGCGCAGGCGTACCTCTGGGCGTTGCCGATCGTTGGCATGGCCAACTGGCAGAAGGCTCATGAGGAAATCTTCGGCGCCAAGTCGGGCGATGTCATCATTTACGACGACTTCGTAAGCAAGCGTGGCATCCTTACGGCAAATGCAACCACGCCCTACGTCATCAGCTTCTTCAATCTTGCCGAGACAGGTCCGGTCGTCGTGGACATGCCGGAGGGCTCCGTCGCCGGCTTCGTCAATGACCTGTGGCAACGGCCTGTCGTCGATATGGGCCAGACCGGACCAGACAAGGGTAAGGGCGGAAAGTATCTGTTGGTCGGTCCTGGCCAGAAGGTCGACAACACCGAGGGCTACTATGTCGTCAATCCGTCCACCACGAACATCTTCTGGGGCTTTCGTGCGCTGGAGCGCGATCCCGCCAAGGTGCAGGCCCTTCTCGATGCATTGAAGATCTATCCACTGGCCCGGAAGGACAATCCCCCCAAAGTTCGGTTTGTCGACGTCAAGGGCAAGTCGTGGTCACAGACACAGCCGCGGGGCCTCGCCTATTGGCAGATCCTTGCGGACATCATCAACCGCGAGCCCGTGCAAGAACGGGACAGGTTTTTTCTGGCCATGCTCAAGCCGCTTGGCATCGAGAAGGGAAAACCGTTCAGGCCCGACGAACGTCAAACAAAGCTCCTGACGGAAGGCGCTGTCGTCGGAGAAGCGATGGCGAAAGCAAACGACTTCGAAAAGCAGTTTCCGGCCGCTCACTATGTCGATGGTCGACGGTGGGAGTTTGCACTGGCGCTCGACCCAAGCCAGCGTGCCGAGAATTACGATGAACTCGACGAACGCGCAGCCTGGTTCTACGAGGCCACGACGACCTCGGCTGGTATGGTGACGACAACGCCTGGTGTGGGCCAGATTTATCTCGGCACCTACAAAGACAAAGCGGGCAACTGGCTCGATGGAAGCAAGACGTACCGACTCCAGGTCGCCAAGGACACACCGGTCGCGAATTTCTGGTCGATGACTGTCTATGATACCGACACGCGCGCGCTTATCGACAATCTGACTCAACAGGCCGACCGTTCCTCGCGCATGGATCTCAAGAAAAACCCCGACGGGTCGGTTGACCTCTACGTAGGTCCAAAGGCTCCAAAAGGCATGGAGAGCAACTGGGTGCAATCCCTGCCGGGCAAGTCATGGTTCTCCTACTTTAGGCTTTACGGCCCGACGGAACCCTTCTTCGACCGCTCTTGGGTGTTGGACGATTTCGAAGAGGCAAAGTGACCGGCCATCCCTTGTTCGGGTATGGTCTTGCGGTCGCAATGTACGTCAACTGGAGGGAAACCAGAACCGGAGGGAAACCAGGGGTCGCGGTAGGGACGGAGGTTGCCCTCCGCCCCCCGCACAGATCCGTACGTGCGGAATTGCCGCATACGGCTCCTGCCTCGGGTAATGACGCATAGTGAACGGTCGGGTAGGGGTGAGCCAGCTGCACCGACCGGAACTCCGACTACAGCACACGTAACTCATCGCCCCGGCGAGCGTCCGCTTCCCCCGCGACTGCGGACCCCGGGCGGCAAAGCACGAGCGTCGGCAATTGGCCGACTCCGGGCGGTCCAAGAACCCCCGCCGAGCGGCCGCCAACGTGGCCTGACCTGCCGCTCGGACGGGTCTGGGAATCGGCCCGAATGCGCCGAAAGCGCGCGGCCGAACATGGCCGAAGCTTCTGTCTCCTCACCAACCACAGAGGAGGCAGACAATGAATGCACTTGCAACCCCGGGCGTAGCCCCGCGCATCCCCTGGAACAAGGGCAAACTGATCAGGCGGAAACCGCCCCTCAAGCGCCAGCAGATCTGGACCCTACGCACCCGCTTGCAGTTGGCCGGAGAGACTCGCCAGCTGACCCTGATCCTGCGAGCGTTGAGCAGTGCACCGCGACCTCCGCGTCGTGCGCCGTCCACCGGCTTAGGGACCTCGCCTCGCGAGGTCCTGGCGGGTCAGGGTGCAGACCGCCTCAACATCCCGGCCGATAGGGCAGATCGAGCCTGCAGGGATGCTCGCCCGGCGGGCTCATCCGGGGACGGGGTCCATGGACCCTGGGCGTCGCCCAAGAGTCGGCAGCGTGCCATGCCCCTGCTATCCGCCCCGAAGCCGTTGACGGAAAAGTTGACGACGCTCCGCCCACCGGAGTGGGCTAGCTCCCCGTGTGGCATCTGCTGCTGAGCGATGGCGCGCTCGAAGAGCTGGTCGTCCCGGGCCTCGTATACCCACAGAGCCTGGCTCGCGAGGTATCGGGCTGCCGTGGCCGACCATCACGGCAAGGGCCCGATACGCGAGATCAACGATCGCCGACCTTGGAGCGCCGCAGCGATGGCATCGAGACCGAGCCCACCGACCGCCAGTGCCCCAAGGTGCGCCATCCAGCCGGTCTCCGCGACAAGGGCGATGTACACGGCCAAGGCCACGAAGAGGATCCCGATCCCGGCGGTGATGAATCGATTCTCCATGCCTCAATCGGCAGCAACATCAAGCGTCGATGATGCGGCCATTAAAACCCGTGCCGCCGTGAGTGCGCACATGCAATGCCGGGCAGGAAAGGGTCCGCGGTCAAGTACGTTCTTCGGCCAAGAGAAAAGGGGCTTAGTAATTGACCCTGAAATCCTTTCGCATTTTCGCACAGGGGATCTGACCCAGGACGCGGCGCAGCGCCGCACCGTCAGAAACAACGCTCTCCGCTTGAACTGGCCCGTCGGATTCGCGGGGCCGTGCCGGGCTGCACCGCCCGCCTCGCGATGGGGCCTAACGTGATCCAGCGGCCCAGTCGTCAAGCACGGCATCGAGCTAGTTGTTCTTGGCGCCTTGATCGATCCAGGCCTTCACCTTGTTGATCTCACCCTGCGTAGGTTTCTCACCCTCGTCATGAGGCATGGCTAACGCGGGGTCCGCCCGACCTTCCACAAGCATCACCAGGACGCTGGTGAAACTGTCGCCAGGTTTGACGACCGCACCGTACTTGGTCCCCTGCATGAGGGACTCGTAGGTGTCCATGTGTAATCCGCTGACCTCGCTTCCCTGTCCGCCCTGTGCATGGCAGCGGATACAGTACTTGTCCACGAAAGGTTTGACGTCTGCATTGTAGCTGACCGGACTCTGTCCGCAGCCAATAAAAGGGCCGCAACAAGGGGTCACGAAGACTGTCGGCGCGCCGCACTTGGCCCCGTGCTGACCACCCCTCGCACAATCGCGGCAAACCAAGTCTAGCAGCCTGTCGGACTTCCCCGCTGCCGGGCGGCTGGTGTCCCGGTACAATGGGGCCATACAAGGCTGACGGCCCGTGCCGATGAGCAACGTCCAACCGATCACCCGCGCCATCGACCTTGTGCTGCCGATGGCGGTGCAGGAGTGGTTGCCCGAGCGCCACTTGGCGCGCTATGTCGGGAACGGCGCACTGAGATTTCCGGGCTAAGGTCATGACTTTGTTTTTCAGCACGGATAACATGATCGGCAGGGACCTTGAGGCAGGCATTGCCAACCTGAAGGTCCTCGCGGAAAAATGACCGGCTAGCGCATCGGACGCAATAGCGTTTTTGGATCACCGTTGCGAGCCCACCTCTGCGACCCCCAACGTTTTGGCTCAGTCCACGATGTTCGGGTTCGTTCTGCGCCCCAGCTTAGGGCCCTGTAGCAACCCTTTTAAGGTGCGAAAATACGACATTTAGAATCAGCTATTTGGCATCCTGTCTGGCAGACTGATCCAACCTCAAGAACCGCCGCTCCTAGATTTCGCCAGCTCAGGTGGCGGCAAATCAGACAGTTACCACCGTACGCTAAACGACACCTTAAAAGGCCTGGGCCCTGTAGTGAGTAGGCGGCCAAATTCACCTAGGAGTTTACTTCATGCTCAAGCCACTGATATCCATTCTCGCAGTTCTCCTGATAGCACTGCCCGTTTCCTCGGTCTCTGCAGATGAATATGACGACACGATCAGCATCTTCAGAAACGCCGGAGCAAGTGGCTCGTT
>JBGSUY010000747.1:0-11788 GCA_041753195.1 Chromatiaceae bacterium | reverse complement strand
TGCTGCCACTGCCCGCACAGCCGGCCAGCACCAGAGCGCACAGGAGCGCAGACAGGGAGGCGCGGATCATGGGGCGCCCTCCCCTTCACCGCGGAGCCAGGCCGCCAGATCCTCTGGGCGGCCTTGGCGCATGCGCCCATCCGGGGCGATCAGGAAGGGCGTCCCGCGAATCCCCAGAATCTGGGCCGCAATCAGGGCGCGCCGGGCGGTGCCCTGACCGCAGTCGGCCGAAGGCTCCGGAAGTCCCGCGCTCTGGTTCTCGAGGAGCGCCTCGCGAGCCTCCCCGGGGTCGCTGGCAAACAGGCAGGCCAGGGCCAGCACGGCGCGCTGGGATGCCTCCCCCAGGACGGGGACCGGGACCAGGCGGAAGCGGTAGGTGCCGAGGAGGGCTTGCAGCTCCGCATAGAGGGCGGCGCAGTGGGAACATAAGGGATCGACAAAGACCACAACCTCGGGCCCCTCCCCCAGGTCGATCGCCCCGAGATCCCCCACATCGAGCTTGAGCCGCCCCAGGTCGATGCGGCGGGCGAGACGGATTGTCTCCTCAAAGGAGAGGAGCCTGGCGCCATGCCAGAGATCCAGGGCGAGACCGCGCAGGGCGTAGCGCCCGTTGTCGGACAGGAACAGGAGCTCGCCTTCGGTGGTCTCCACAACCTGGAGGCCAGTGACCGGCAGCCGCGACATCCGCGCGATACTTGGGGCCTGGGCGGACTGATCCGTGTCCGCAAACGTTGGTGCGACACCGGCGGCAAGGCATACCGCGGCAATGACAGCGATGGGCGTGGTGGTATTCTCGAGTCTCATCGGCGCACAGGTTCCGCCGTAAGGCGATGCGCCGCCACCGAGCAAAAGGGCCTAAGACGGGGGTTTATCGATGGGCTGCTAACCGCGCGAGCGTGGCAGCTGTACTGGGGAGGCGGAGTGCGGGCCCCGGGCTGGCCGGGGACATCACCTCCGTGAGGCCGGTCGCTCGATGTCAGTCCCGTGGTAGGGACTGTTCAACGATAGGTGAGACAGGCAGAGCATGCGTCTTCCGGGGTCTTGGCGGCTGCGTTTGATCCTCATGCTGGTGGTGCTGACCCTGGGCACCGTCGGCACCGCGGGACTCTTCGTCCTGCACGTCTCTCAGCCCCACCCCGAACGCTTCGCCGCCGGGGTCGTTGCCGGCGGCACCGCACTCGAGGAGGCCCTGGCGAACCCAGTCGCCCGCCGCTACCTGCGGGACTTCCGTACCCAGGAGACGCTGTCCTCCTGCGGTCCCTCCAGCGTCCTGAACGTGCTCGCGTCGCTCGGCGACCCGATCCCCAATGAAAGCACGTTGTTCGAGGGCGAACCCTGGCAGCGGCTGCGCATGCGGCTCCTGGGGATGACCCTCGACGACGTCGCGGCCCTGCTCCACGAGCGCGGCGTCGGCCGCGTCGAAGTCCTGCGGGACCTGCCCTACGAGGCCTTTCTCAGCGCCCTCTCGCGCTGCAACGACCTCAACAACCGCTGCATCGTCAACTTCGACCGGGCGCCGATCTTCGGGGTGTCGGTGGGTCACTTCTCGCCCATCGCGGGCTATGACCCGGGGGATAATCTGGTGACGCTACTGGACGTCACCCCAGGGTTCGGGCCAACCCTGATCCCATCGGAGTTGCTCCATGCCGGCGTTCAGACCATGGATTCGGAAGCTGGCCAGTCGCGAGGGTTATTGATCGTCAGCGAGATCGCGAAGAACCCAGACGCCCCCACAGGCCGGGAGTAACCGAGCGACGCGAACATCACACTTGGAGTCAGACCGAGGTAACGGTGGGCCGCGCCCCCTCCCTTTCTGATTGCGCGTCGCCGCGCTGCCGGTCGGGTGACCGCAGATAGCGCGAAGTTGGCGATGCGGCGAAGCATCCTGCGCGTCTGGCTTGGGCGTTGAGCCGTCCACGCCCCTGTTTGGGCGAGTAACAGCCGATGGCCCGAACTATCGGTCATGTACATTGGCCTTCGATCATGCGAACGGATTTCCAGCTCTTTGGCACGCCGCATCTGGCGACACTGTTACTGATCGTCGCGGTGGCGCTGGTGCTGCCGCTCGCGGTGCGGTTCCTCCAGCCGGCGGCGCGCCCGGTGGGGGTTGCACTCGCCGGACTGCTGCTCGCCCAGGAGGGCGCACAACTGGTGCTGATGGTCATGCGCGAGGGGCCGTCAGTCGCGCTGCTGCCGCTGCATCTCTGCTCCTTATCCGTGTACCTGACGGCGTGGATGCTGATCACCCGCGCGCAGCGGGTCTATGAGGTCGTCTACTTCTGGGGCCTGGGGGGCACCACGCAGGCGTTGCTGACGCCGGATCTGGTCCAGGGCTTCCCCTCCGCCGCGTACCTGTTGTTCTTTCTCGGCCATGGGCTGGTCATTGTCGGTGTGCTCTATGCAACCATCGTCTTCGGACTGCGTCCCTATCCGGCCTCGATCCTGCGGGTGGCGGCGTTGACCTTGGCGCTGGCCGGTGGGGTGTTTATCGTGAATTTGTGGCTGGGGACCAACTTCCTGTACCTGATGGACAAGCCTGGAGGCCCCTCCCTGCTCGATTGGTTCGGCCCCTGGCCCTGGTACTGGCTGGGGCTCATCGGAGTGGGACTGCTCTCCTTCCTGCTCCTCTACGCCCCGTTTTGGGTGGCCGATCGCGTGAAGGGGCACAGAGCCGACCGGGACCGTCGCGCTTCTCGGCCGAGTTGCCGGTACGGATGACCGGAAAACGTGATTACAGGCGTGATGCGCGCTGACCAGGAAAGGCTTCTCAGCCCCGACCTTCGCCTGAGCGGGGTCGTAGGGAGGCCCAACCGCGGAACCCGAAGGCTGGCGAGCTCAGAAAAGGCGCGCGGTCAAGGGATACCGCGAGGGCATAGCCCCGGGCATTGACCCATGCCACCGCGAGGCTTCCCACATCTCCGCAGATGTGGAGGTGAATGTCTCGGCCGTGTCAGGGACACAGGGAACCCCGACCCGAGGGCCGGGGTTGGCCGGCCGTTAGATGGCGCGCTCGCTTCAGGCGACCTGCTGGAGGCAGGTTGCCTTGAACGCCTCACGCTGGGCCTTGTCCGTTGCGTCGTATCCCGCGGCTTGCATCTTCTCCCGCAGCCACGCCGGAAGGGGCCCCTTGCTGTAGGTGTGCGCGGCGTTGTCGGGATCGACGAAATACGGTTGCCCTTGAGCGCGACGACGCTTAGGACCCCGTCTTCCCTTCTGGAGGAGGGCGATCACATCGTCCGTGCGGTAGCCGCGCTCGGTGATCTGGCCCCGGATGGTTTCAACGAAGTCCACGAGGTCGGCCTGGCGCCGCTGCTGGAGCGCGGCTTGAAGCTTCTCTCGGTCCGCTTCGATCTGCGCGAGCTTCTGCTCGATCTGATCGACGTCCAGGGGCGCCGATGGCTGTTCCTTCTTCTTTGGCATCGCGGTCTCCAATAATGTGTCGCCGGATTGTGGGAATACCAGGGAGTCCCAAGAGCGCCGGAGTGCGATCTAATCCGCTCGTGAGCACCCTCGTGAGTACCGAGCCTGGAGTGACTCGCCTCCCCTGACTCTATCAACTCCGGTCCATCATTGCGCGGACTATTCACCGCTTTTGAGAGCGCGTACAGGGTCCAACAGTCTGGATCGGTGGGCTTGAGCAGGCGCTCAAGCCAATGGGTATCCCCTATCAGGGCCGCAGGGACTCCCGCCGCTGGGAGGCTTTGATGTGGTTCAGGCGACAGGAAGAACACTGTGTCTCGGGGGATTAAGCAGCATCGAGCGGGTCGAAGGATTTGACAGGAGGTTCTGGTGTGTGCCGCAGCGCTTAACCGCTGTGCTCGGATTGCCGCCGAACGTCCGGTCTTGGCGGTGAGCCCGGCGGGTAGCCGACCGCTCTGATCGACTGCTTCTCGGAATACCGCGGCGTGGGGGACAGGGCGACTGTCAACGCCTGGAGAAGCCGCACGTCACCTGCAAGAATGGGTGCGTCCTCGAACCGCGAACTCTCGGCTGCGGGCCGAACGATTATGCGCCACATCATCCAGCTGGCAACCGATGCGCGCGAAACCCTGGTCGACATCACCGAGTCGGTGAGGGCCGTGGCCAAGGCATCCGGTGTCCGCAACGGCCTGGTGTCGGTCTACGCCCAGGGCGCGACCGCGGGGATCATGATCCAGGAGAACTGGGACGCGAGCGTGCAGACCGACGTGGTGAATTTCCTGCGCAAGCTCATTCCCAAGGGTGTTTGGCTGCACGATGCCCAGGACGGCAACGGTGATGCGCACCTCAAGGCAGGGCTGGTGGGTCCCTCGGAGACCATCCCACTGATCGAGGGTGCGCTCGGCCTGTCGCGCTGGCAAAACATCTTCTTGTGCGAATTTGACGGGCCACGGAAGGACCGACGGGTCGTTGTCACCGTCATTGCAGACGATTAGCCTGGCCTGGCGAGGCAAACAGGGGGTGACGGATCCCCTCAGGCCGGGTTTCCAATTCGAGGAGATGGGGAGGTCGGCATGCGTCTCGCGGTGCGTCTCGTCTGGGCGTTGCTCATCGTCATCGTCGACGCCGCGGCCTTTGCGCTGCCGCTTGCGGCGCTCGTGCTCGCCTACGTCCTGCTTGCGCGCCCCCGCTGGTTCCGGGACTGGGTGGAGCAGCTCTACCGCGAGGCTCCTCGATAACCGGCTGGGGGTCGAGATCGAGACCCGCGCTTGGGGATCACCCTGAGGTCCGTTCAATTGAAGGCAGCACTCCTGGTCCTGCTCATCGCGCTCGCTCTGGCGGGGTGCGCGGGCAAACGCGTCGTCAACGAGCCCCAAGAGGCCTCGACGGGACCGACCATTTACGGAACGGTCTCGGTCTCGGTGGACCAGGTCACGACACGATAAAGTCGGTCCCCGCAGGTGCAGCTACGGCCGTGCGCCAGGCACGGTCGTCCCATTCGCCACGGATGGTCGCTTCCGGTAGGCGTCTGTCAGGGCAGTCAAGAACCGAATCATTCGCTCGCGGTACAGAACACGGTTCTCGAGATAGGTGAATCCATGCCCCTCCGCGTATTCGAAATACTCCACCGGAATGGCACGTTTGTGGAGCGACGCGACGAGCCTTCGCGATTGCTCGATCGGCACCCGAGGGTCATGGATCCCCTGGTGGATCTGCAGCGGAGTGACGATCCGCTCGACCTGATGCAGGGGTGACATCGCCTCGGCGCGCGCCGGCTCCTGGGTCGGATCGAAGCCCAGCTCACGGATGAGTTGAGGACGGACCGGCTCCGGGAGCCCTCGGAAGAAGCGGCCGATGTCCGAGATCCCGAAGAGGTCAACCGCACCGTCAAAGGCGGTAGGGTACTGAATGATAGCGGAGAGAACGGAGAAGCCCCCGAAGGAGTCGCCCCCGATGAACCGGGGACGCTCCGCGACGACATCGAGTCCGGCGGCAAACGCCGCCACGGCGAGCAGATCGCGGATGTGGGCGCCGCCCCAGTCGCCGTTGTCCATGTCCTCGAATGCCTTGCCGAAGCCGCTCGATCCCCGGACGTTGGGTAGCACGACAACGAAGCCCGCGTTGGCCAGCCGCTGAAGGCCGCTGGAGTAGACGGGGTCCTCATGCTCGTCCGGTCCGCCGTGAACCCAGAGCAGCATGGGCAGGGGCCGCTCCGCGGTCGCGAACGCAGGCATGAGGAGGTGCGTCGGGACCTCGGTGCCATCGAAGCTCTTGACCCAGTGGGATTGGTAGCGGGCGAAGGCGCCTTCGGGCAATCCGGTTTCGTCCGTATCCAGCAGCAGGCGCGTCTTCCCGCGCTCGGAGATGGACAGGCGCACCGGCCGCCCATCCTCTGTGAGGATGGCGGCGCGCTCCGCGCTCTTCTTGGCCAGCGCGATGGTCCTGACCGCCTCCGGCTCCGCCCCCAGCGGCACCGCCTCCCAGGCGCCTTCGCCACGCCGCTGATAGGGCGCGGTGACGGTCCGCAGACCGTTGCGGTAGGCGAGCGCCAAGAGGCCCCTGTCGTTCTGCTCAAACCCCGCGATGTCTTCGCTCACCGGCAGGTCGACGGGGAGCAAGCCGGAGGCCCGATCCCAGCTCCAGATCCGAAACCGGTCCTCTCCCCGGTTGGCGAGGAACGACACGGTCTCGCCGACGAACTGAGGCTGCTTGACCTGGACCCCTGGCTCCCGCAGCAGCCACACGATCGCGCCGTCCTGCAGGTCCAGCATCCCCAGATGCCGTTCGCTGTTGTCGACGTAGCGTTCGATCAGCAGCCGCCGGCCGTCCTCGGAGAGGTCGTGGCAGAAGAGCCTGGCGTCATCCGCCGCGAAGCGGGTCCGGGCCTCGCCGGTGGAGGTAGAGATCGCGAGGATGCGCGTGCCGCCCCAGATGTGGTGGCCACGCGCGGCATAGATGATGGCCCCGTCGGGGGAGAAGGCGCAGGGGATGTCCAACTGGTCGCGGGGCGTCGGCACCAAATAGGCACCGGTGTCGATGTCGACGAGATGGAGCTTGTGGCGCTCGTCGCCCAGTGGGTCGCAGGTGAAGGCCAGGCGCTTCTCCTGGCGGTCCGGGACGACTGTCTTGAGACCGGCGCAGGGGGGCGCGAATAGGGTCTCGGGGACACCCTCGCCGCCCTCCAGATGGTAACGGACAATCTCCAGCCTGCCCTGCGAGGGCTCAATTGCCGCGTACAGGTGGGTGGCGTCGAGGTTGAGAGCCACCCCGCCCAGCTCGGTCACCCGATCGTAGGCCAACGGATCTCCCGGTACGGACTCGGCCCCCACGGGCATGGCAGCGGCGGCAGTGGCGACCACAAGTGTCCATAACGCCAGTGTTTTGCTTATCAGCCTCGCCACGGTCAAGCGCGTTCTCGGTTCGGAATCGAGTCTCTGCTCTGGCTACGCTACTTCGCTGGTGTGCTGGTGGCCCTTTCTCGCCCAGGCGCCATCAGTGCTGACCCCTTTGGTCAGTGGCCGCAAACGGCCTACCGTACACGCGCGCCACGATGCACCTGACTGGCGGCTCGCGCAACAAGACCGCCCTCCCCTACCCCCCAGGGGCTCCGCAGGCTCAGCAGCTGCAGGGGGTGCAGGTCCAGGGCCAAGAGGTGCGGGACCAATAGCCATCCGGGACCGGGTCCGTGGACAGGACCTCCGCAATCCCGCCGTCGATGGCAAGCAGGCCCAGTGCCCCGCCCAAGGTGTAGGCGAACAGCGACCCCAGCACTGGGCCCCCCGCCAGGTCGTTGTACCAGGCCACGCGCCCCTCCCAGGGGTGGGTCCCGCCGGCAATGAACACCGCGCCCGCCGCCTCGCCAGGGTAGGCGAGCAGATAGGCGAACACCAGAGAGCCGGCCCAGGAGTGCCCGACCAGAATCGGGCGCTCTAGGCCCAGCCCCTGTGCCAGGCCGTGAGCGATGTGGGCCTGAGCCAATGGATTCGGCCAGGCATCGACAGGACGCTCACTGTAGCCGTGACCCGGGTGGTCCAAGGCGATCACCCGGTACCTCGCGGCCAGGGGCCCGGCGATGTGAGTTCCCCCCCTGGCGCCCCCCCGCTCCACCGCGGTACTGTTTCCTCATGTGCGGCAGGTTCGTCCAGTACTCCCACCCCGAGGTCTACGCGAGCCACTTCGGCGCAGAGCTTGCGTGCGAAGAGTCCGGGCCACGCTACAACCTTGCCCCGACCCAACCGGTGCTCGGCGTGCGGCAAACCGAGGAAGGCACGCGCGAACTCGTGCCTCTGCGCTGGGGCCTCGTCCCCTCCTGGTCGAAGGGGCCGGACAACCGCTTTAGCATGATCAACGCCCGCGCCGAGACGGTGGACTCGAAGCCCGCCTACCGGAATGCCTTCAAACGCTGGCGCTGCCTCATACCCTCCGAGGGCTTCTACGAGTGGAAAGCGGGTGAACAGGGGAAGACCCCGTACCTGATCCGCCGCACCGACGGCGCACCGTTCGGCATGGCGGGACTTTGGGAGACCTGGAGAGACCCCGACGGCGAGCCCCTGGAGTCCTGCACCGTGATCGTGACCGACGCGAACGATCTGGTGCGATCCCTCCATGACCGGATGCCGGTCATCCTCGCACCGGAGGACTACGCCGCCTGGCTCGACCCACGCACCAAGGACACGGCGAGGTTACTCAAGATGCTCCGACCGGCAGAGTCCACGGCGTGGGAGTTGCGGCAGGTCTCCCGCAAGGTGAACAGCCCCAAGAACGACAGCCCCGACCTCCTCGAACCCGTCGCTGCGCCCTAGCAGGGCGGAGGATTGAGGAGGAAGCCCTGCTTCCCCAGTACCTGTGCGATAGCATCCGAGATAGCTCCCAGGTGCATCCCGAAACTCGGGCCTCGTGACTTTCCCTCGCCATGACCGCATCGAACACCAACGACCTCACGGTCTTCATCACGAGTCGCGAGAGCCGATGCGACGAGTGCAAGGAAGACCTGGGTCGCCACGCGTGGATAACCCTCGAAGGTGAGGGACGGGCCCTGTGCCTGTCCTGCGCCGACCTGGATCACCTCGTCTTCCTCCCTTCAGGTGACACGGCCCTCACGCGCCGCGCGCGTAAACACTCTCGCCTCTCGGCAGTTGTCCTCAAGTGGAGTCAGGCACGCAAACGGTACGAGCGCCGGGGCCTCCTCGTCGAGGGGGAGGCCCTCGTGCAGGCAGAGCAAGAGTGTGCGGCGGATGCCGCGACCCGCGAATCAATACGAGCGAGAGCCGCAGAGCGGCGGGCGGAGCTGGATCAGGAGTACGTCGCCCGTTTCGCCGCCCGCGTCCAGGAGCTCTATCCGGGCACTCCAGAAGGGCGCGAGACACAGATCGCCGAGCACGCATGCCGCAAGTACAGCGGTCGCGTGGGGCGCAGTGGTGCCGCGAAGGCCCTGGACGAAGACGCGGTGCGCCTCGCAGTCGTCGCCCACGTCCACCACACCGAGACGGCCTACGATGAGTTGCTCCTCGGCGGGTGCGAGAGAGGCGAGGCGCGTGCTCGGGTACGCGACCAGGTCGCAGCGGTGCTCAGCGCCTGGCAGCGCTGATCGCGCAAGGCACAGGAAACCGAAAATACAGAAATACGGACACGGCACTGTCAGACTTCTTCCTAGATCTCTCGTGTCCCCGCAAGCCATGTGCGAAACCGCATATGCTGTAGAAGCGGGTCAGGCGGGTGAGATTAGGAACGCAGATTGTGCAGCAGTGCCGACCTCGACGAGACCCTACATTGCACCTGTTAGTCGCGCCTGTAGCTCAGATGGATAGAGCATCGGCCTTCGAAGCCGATGGTCGGGGGTTCGAGTCCCTCCGGGCGCGCCATTCGCGGCAAACCTACGCCAAGGCGATAACAAAGCCTGGGCCCTAAGCGCGGTCACCCCCTGAGCCGGGCAGCGGACTACCCTCTCGTCATGGCCGCGGCAAACACCCTCGCGACGAGCGCCATTGACGCCGGATTCTTCCCGCCCCCCGATGCGGGCCGCAAGCTCGTCCACGGTCGGCCTGGGGAAACAGGGGTGGACGGCCCCGCTACGCTGGAAGCTGACGCTCGGGGCCGGCGTCCCGGCTGACGGCAACGGACGCTTTGCCGTCACTGACCGCCGAAGCGACAATTCGGAAGAGGTTCCAGAAAGCGGACGTTGCGCGGCGATCTCCCACAGACGGTTTCACCCTCTGGCGCTCCGGAAATTCCCGCTTGGGCAACAGGCCGTTCCCGACCCAGAGCTGACGCGGAGAGTATGCGAAGTAGTGCCCCCTACAGAGCGACTTGCGGACGGGGTGGTCGGTAGTGCTGGTGCTCATCCGCGACGCCTTTCGGCGTCGGCGAGAGTGGGTTTTTTGTCCAGCCGCTCATGCGATCTCCTCGAGAAACTCCGCCTCAAGCCGGATGTCGTTCATAAGTCCGCCGAAGCGGCCATCGAGGTCAGCGCTTACGTCAAGCACGAACAGCCCCTGCGAATCGATCTCGTTGATGCGATACGCGCGTCCGAGGCAGAACTCGAAGACGCGGCGGCTCTCGCCGGGAAGCTGAGCGACCCAATCGGGCATCTTCGCAAATCGCACTATGCTGCCGGGTTGAATCATGCCCAATGTGTTGAGCGGCCAAACATGTGAGCTGAGGGGTCGACGCCAGGAAGGAGCTTGGCCCGAATAGCGAATGATGAACCAGACCGGTTAGCGTGCCAAGCGGCTCGCCGATGGCGGTGCCGCTCGCGCCAAGGCGGCACTCTGCCCTTGAAAGCGCGAGATGTCTTTGGCAGCTTACCGGAACTTTGTGGACGCCTCGTGCCTGGCGATCAGCACCTGCGCCTTCCTCTGGACTGGGAACTCTATGCAAGGCTGTTCAACCCGGAATGAGTCGCTTTCGGACGGATCACACCGCTCGGTTCCCAGTGCGGACGCATCCCTCGCTGAAACCGACCGCCGGCGGGTTTCAGTCGAACACCGGGCAACGGCCGCTGTGCTTACGGACAGGGCAGGCCCCGCCGCCTTGATTCGGGCGAACTGTCGCTTCGCCGCCGAAGGGAGAAGGCAATAACGCGCGCCCGATGGCACCCGGACACCGCCGCTCCACCAGCGGATCATGCTGACCGGCACGACAAACGGCTGGCCCGATGAAATGCCCATGCTGCGGCAAGGACGTCGGGCTGTGCGAGATGGACCTGGCCTTTGCCCTTCCCGATGCCATACACGCCTTGCCGGAAGACCAGCGCGCCGCCCGCGCCACGATTCGCTCCGACCTCTGTTCGCTCGACGACCGGCGCTTCTTCATCCGCGGTGTCGTCTACGCACCGGTCCAGCAGTTGGGCACCCTGTTCGGGTGGGGCGTCTGGGCCGAGGTCGCCAGGGAGGTGTTTCTCCGATATCAGGCGATCTATGACCAGGACGCCTCGGATGAGCCCCCCGCCGCCGGCGTGCTGGCGAACGTCCCGCCCGGCTACGAGCGCGTCGAGCAGCCGCTGGAGATTGTCTTCGGACTGCCGGACCAGCGCCCTACGTTCAGGCTCGCCCCGACCGACAGCGACTTCTACCGCGAGCACGTTGAAGGATTGCCGGCGCGAAAGTGGCACAGCGTCATCGAGCGTCACTTGGGCTCCACTGCCGGCGACACGAAGCCGTCGTGAGTGGCGCTATGGGCGTCGAGCAAGCGGCCGTCATCGACTTTATCGGCATCGACACGGTGAGCGGCGCCGTTCACCTGACGATCGCCGATGCCCTGGAGTGGGACGCCGCTCACCTGCGCCGGCTTCAGGAGAAGCTGAACGCCTACCTCGCCTTTATCGAGAGTGGCGAGCTGTACTCGGTGTATCCCGGCGCCGCCGGGCGACCCGTGGTGTTGGATGTGCGGTTGAGATATCGGCCTGACGCAGACGCCACCCAGTTCCTCGAGCGGGCAGCGGCGTTGATTGCGAGTGCGCGCCTTTCGCTCCAGTACGGCCCCCTGGAGGGCGGCTACGCGAACGACAACGGCTGAGCTCCCTTCTCCTTCGGCCACGCCCGTGCCCGCCGGTGCCGCGTTCGCCTCCGAGATGTCCTTGCCAGGCGAGATCAAGGTCCACACGCTTGGGCGCTCGGTAGATTCCATTGTCCGGGCGCCGACAAGTGACGCGGTTCTCGGGGGTTCTCCTGTATCACGTGCTCAAGGGCACCACCGGAGCCCGATGCGCTATGCTCAGGCGCAGGCATGGGCGCAGTGATCGAAATCCGCGACGCGTTTGGCGAGCTGCTGAGGCGCTACGAAGTCCCCGCAGACGCCGCGGGCCTACGCGGTGCCGTCCTGGAGGGCGCGGAGCTGACAGCGGCGCAGCTCGCTCGTGCCGACCTCGCGG
>JBGSUY010000746.1:0-2828 GCA_041753195.1 Chromatiaceae bacterium | reverse complement strand
GCCCCGACTGCCGCCTCGCGCGCGGCCTGCTTCAGTAGCTGCCTGACACGATCCGTGGGCTGGGCGCCGTTCTTGATCCAGTGCTCGGCGCGGCCCCGGTCGACGCGCAGCCCCGGCTCACCGCCCTGGGCGGTCGGGTTGTAGAAGCCGATCCGCTCGATATAACGCCCGTCGCGTGGCGAGCGGATGTCGGCGACGACGATCTGGTAGAAGGGGTGCTTCTTGGCACCGCCGCGAGTCAAACGGATCGTGACCATGTGCTGTCCTGGCTGGAGACCTTGTGCTGCATCGGCAGGGCCCAGCGCATTCGGGCCCGCGACGAAATCCCGCAGTATACAGATCTCGGGAAAAAACGGAAGCTTCATGACGACCGATGGCCCAGCGCCCCGGGGCTGCGGGCCGGCCGGTCACAGGTTCGGCGGGTCGATGTCCCCGGGGTAGTCCAGGTCGCGCAGCACCCCGGGATCTTGGACCGGGATGCGCCGAAGGACCCCCGGGTGGGCCGCCAACAGGCGGCGGGGCCCCTGGTCGCCTTCCAGGGCCACGAGATCCGCGTACCAGCGGCGCGAGAAGCCCACCGGATGACCCCGGCAACCCGCATACTCGGGCGCCACCAGGGAGGCATGGGCACGCAGCGCCACGACCAACCGTCGCATGGTGCCGGGGGACACCTCGGGCATGTCCCCCAGGGCCACGAGCCACGCATCCGCCGCTGAGGTAGCGGCCACGCCCCAGGCGAGGCTTCGCCCCATACCGCGATGCGCCTCGGGGCAGACGCCGACGACGATGCCGGGGATCCTTCCCAAGGCCTGCGCCACGGGACCCGCCGAATCTCGAACCACGCAAAGGACCGGGGCCCCGCCCGCGAGCAGATTGCGGGCGGACCGCACCACGAGGGGCGCGCCGCCCAGTTCGGTCAGCAGCTTGTCGGACCCGAAGCGCCTGGAGGCTCCGGCGGCCAGCAGGATGGACTGGATCTCCACGGAGCCAGGCGAACCCTTGGGCGCGGCCCCCGTATCAGGCCCCCACCTGCTCCCGGACCAGGTCCGCCAAACGGCTGGCGAGGCGCTCGACCTGGGGCCGGTCCACACCCTCGACCATCACCCGCACCAGGGGCTCGGTCCCCGAGGGTCGCAGCAGCACCCGCCCGCGCCCGGCCAGCTCCTGCTCAGCCAAGAAGACCGCGTCCTGGACCGCGGGCAGGCCCAGGATGTCGCGGCGCTCCTTGAGCCGGACATTTACCAGCACCTGGGGATAATGCTCCACCTCGGTACAGATCGCGTCCAGGCTAGTATTGAGCCGCTGGAGTGCCTCCAACACTTGCAGGGCGGCAACGATCCCATCCCCCGTGGTGGTGCGGTCGCGGCAGATGATGTGGCCGGAGGGCTCGCCACCCAGGATCCCGTCCGTCTGCTTCAGATGGTCCATGATATAGCGGTCGCCCACCTGGGTGCGGACGAACCCGACCCCCAGGCGTCCCAACGCATGTTCCAACCCAAGGTTGCTCATGAGGGTGCCCACGACCTCGCCGCGAAAGGTGCCGGCTTGAAGGCGGTAGCGGGCGAGGACATAGAGGAGCTGGTCGCCGTCCACCAGATTGCCCTTCGAGTCCACCATCAGCACCCGGTCCCCGTCGCCGTCAAAGGCGATGCCGAGGTCCGCGCCCTCCCGGACCACGGCGCGGCACAGGGCCTCGGGACTGGTGGAGCCCACGTCCCGGTTGATGTTGAGCCCGTCGGGCAGATTGCCCATCGTGATCACTTCGGCCCCGAGCTCCTCGAAGACATAGGGGGCCGTGTTGTAGGTGGCCCCGTGTGCGCAGTCCACCACCAACTTGAGACCCCGGAAGTTCATGACCGAGGGGATGGTGCTCTTGCAGAACTCGATATAGCGGCCGCTGGCGTCCTCGACCCGTTTGGCCTTGCCGAGGGACCCCGCCTCCACCGTTTTCAGGGGCTTGTCCAGCTCGGCCTCGATGGCCAGCTCCACCTCATCGGGCAATTTGTCCCCCTCGGCCGAGAGGAACTTGATGCCGTTGTCCTGGTAGGGGTTGTGGGAGGCGGTAATGACGATGCCCGCGGACGCCCTGAAGGTGCGGGTGAGATAGGCAACCCCGGGTGTTGTCATGGGACCGAGCAGTCGGATGTCGACCCCCGCCGCCGCCAAGCCCGCCTCCAGGGCCGACTCGAACATGTAGCCGGAGATGCGTGTGTCCTTTCCGATCAGGATCTTACTGCCGTGGCGGTTACCCAGGACCCGACCGGCGGCCCACCCGAGCTTCAGCACGAAGTCCGGGCTGATGTTGGCCTCGCCCACCCGGCCACGGATCCCATCCGTTCCAAAATATCTGCGCGTCATCGCGTCTCCTCACCCGAACCAAGACGACCCGAGCCGCGACCCTTCAGGTCCGCTCGGCCGCGAGACGCACCGCCTCCAGCACCTTCAGTGCGTCCACCGTCGCCGCGACATCGTGAGCCCGAATGATACAGGCACCCCGCTCCGCGGCGAGCAGGGCCGCGGCCACACTGGCGGGCAGCCGCCCCCCGATGTCCCGGCCGGTGATCGACCCGAGCATGGACTTGCGCGAGATCCCGACCAGGATGGGCACCCCGAGGTCGCCCAACTCCGCCAGTCTGGCCAACAGGGCGAGATTATGGTCCAGGGTCTTGCCAAAGCCGAAGCCCGGATCGACGAGCAGCCGCTCCCGAGGGATGCCCGCCTCCAGGCAAACGGCGATCCGCCGGGCGAGATAGGCGCGCACCTCGGCCACCACATCGCCGTAGCGCGGCGCGACCTGCATGGTGCGCGGCTCACCGCGCATGTGCATG
>JBGSUY010000745.1:0-7745 GCA_041753195.1 Chromatiaceae bacterium | reverse complement strand
CGCGGTTCCCGCGAGGAAGGGGCCGCAGCAGTCGCCGGAGGCGCGCCAGGAGCCGCAGGGGCATGGGCTGGTTTGGGCGGTGGCCCCGCCGGTCGCCTTCAAGCGGCCCACAGGGGTCCCTCCTGCATGGCGGCGATCTGCTCGCGGAGCGCCAGGATGTGGTCCTGCCAGTAGTGCTGGGTGCCGAACCAGGGGAAGGCGGCGGGGAAGGCGGGATCCCGCCAGCGCCGGGCGAGCCAGGCCGCATAATGGATCTGGCGGAGGGTGCGCAGGGCCTCCACGAGGTGCAGCTCGCGGTGGTCGAAGTCCCGGAAGTCCTCGTAGCCGGCCAGGACGTCGGCGAGCTGGCGGCTCATGTCGGAGCGGTCGCCCGAGAGCAGCATCCAGAGGTCCTGAACGGCGGGCCCCATGCGGGCGTCGTCGAAGTCCACGAAGTGGGGTCCGGCGTCGGTCCAGAGCAGGTTGCCCCGGTGACAGTCTCCGTGGAGCCGCAGGTGCTCAACCTCCCCGGCCCGTTCGAAGCAGGCGCGCACCCCGACCAGGGCCTCCTGAACCACGCTCTCGTAGGCGGGGAGGAGATCGGCCGGGATCCAGCCGCCGGCGAGCAGGAAGTCCCGCGGGATCAATCCGAAGCCCTCGATGTCGAGGGTGGGGCGATGGGCGAAGGGCCGCACCGCCCCGACGCAGTGGATGCGCCCGATGAAGCGTCCGACGGTCTCCAGGACCCGGCCGTCCTCCAGCTCCGGGGTGCGCCCGCCCCGCCGGGGGGAGATGGAGAAGCGGTAGCCGCGGTGCAGGTGCAGGGTGCGCCCGCTGGTCTCGAAGGGGGGTACGGCCGGGATCTCCCGCTCCGCCAGCTCCAGGGTGAAGCCGTGCTCCTCCAGGATGGCCGCGTCGCTCCAGCGGCCCGGGCGGTAGAACTTGGCGATGACCGGCTCCGCATCCTCGATGCCCACCTGGTAGACGCGGTTCTCGTAGCTGTTGAGCGCAAGCAGGTGACCGTCGGTGGGGAGCCCAATGGAGTCAACGGCGTCCAGGATCAGGTCCGGGCCCAGGTCGGCGTAGGGGGTCTCGTTGAGGGCTGGCTCCGACATGGCGCCGATTCTACCCGCGATCGGGATGCCGTCGCTGGTCGAGTCGGGGCCCGAGCCGGGCGGACCGCGAGCGCCGGCTCCTTTGCGCCGGTTGTCGGGCCCGGGCATCATGGTGTCCAGCCTGCCCAGCCCCCCAGGGAGTCCCCGATGCGCCTTTTGCCCCGCGGCTCCGTCCTGATCCTCCTCACCTTTTGCCTGTGGCTCGGCGCCATGGCTGCCGAGCCCCTGCGCTTCTTCGCGATTGGTGACCTGCCCTACCGGGAGTCGGAGCTGGAGCCCCTGCGGCGACTGCTGACCCAGGCGGTGGGTGAGGGGACGCCCTTCATCGTGCATCTGGGGGACATCAAGGCGGGCAGCGCCCCCTGCACCGACGCCAACCTGCACGCGGTCGCCACCCTGTTCCGGGATCAGCCGGTGCCGGTGGTCTATACCCCCGGGGACAACGAATGGACCGACTGTCACCGGGCAGGCGCAGGGGGTCTGGATCCGCTGGCTCGGCTCGCGCGGGTCCGCGAGGTCTTCTACGGGGACCCGGAGGTGCTGCGGCGCGACGCCCTGGGTGTGACCCACCAGGGGCCTGGCTATCCCGAGAACGCCTTCTTCGTGCACTCCGGCGTCCTGCTGGTGGCCCTGCACGTGGTTGGGAGCAGCAACGGCCATGACCGGGCCAGACCCCGGTCTGTGGCCGAGTTTGAGGCCCGGGAGGAGGCCAACCGGGAGTTCCTTAAACGCGCCATCCAGATGGCGGAGGCGCAAGGGGTACGGGCCCTGGTGATCCTGATCCAGGCCAATCCGCTCTTTGAGCGCGGCCGCGGACCTCAGGGCTTCCGGGGCTTCAAGGACGACCTGATCGCGCTCATGGGCCGCTTCTCCGGTCCCGTCCTGGTGCTCCACGGTGACACCCACAGGTTCCAGCACGACCGCCCGCTGATCGATCCGGCGACCGGTGGCCCCTTCGAGCGCCTGGTCCGGGTGGAGGTGCCGGGCTCGCCGACGGTCGGCGGGGTCTGGATCACCGTGGACCCGGAGGCGCCGGAGCCCTTTGCCGCGGCCCCGGTCTACGCGGTGTCCCTGGATGCCCTTAGCGACGGCAGGGACTGAGGCCCATGGGGCTCGTCGCGTCGGATGAGGATGGGGAGGAGACAGGATTTCTCAGGATTAACAGGAATGGATCTGTTTACAAGGCGTTTTGCTCTTCCTGTAAATCCTGCCGAATCCTGTTGATCCTGTCCGAATCCCTCTTTAGGGAGCCGTGGCTGATCCCCGCGAAATTTGAGCTCCCCCGCCTTGTCGTTTATCTTGCATCGTTTCGCTTCTGACTGAGGCCGCCCCATGGGTGCCAAGACCCTCTACGACAAACTCTGGGACGCGCACCTGGTGCGCGTCGATGACGACGGCACGGCGCTCCTCTACATCGACCGGCAGCTGGTCCACGAGGTGACCTCGCCCCAGGCCTTCGAGGGCCTGCGTCTGGCCGGCCGCACCCCGTGGCGGGCGGCGGCCAACCTGGCGGTGCCGGATCACAATGTCCCCACCCTGAACCGGGCCCTCGGCATCGCGGACCCGGTCTCGCGCCTGCAGGTGGAGACCCTGGACTCGAACTGCCGGGCCTTCGGCATCACCGAGTTCGCAATGTCTGACCCCCGCCAGGGGATCGTCCATGTGATCGGGCCCGAGCAGGGCTTCACCCTGCCTGGGGCCACCGTGGTCTGCGGGGACTCCCACACCTCCACCCACGGGGCCTTCGGGGCCCTGGCCTTCGGCATCGGCACCTCGGAGGTAGAGCACGTGCTGGCCACCCAGTGCCTGCTCCAGCGCAAGTCGAGGTCCATGCTGGTCAGCATCGACGGCGCGGTGGGTCCGGGCGTCACGGCAAAGGACATCGTGCTCGCCATCATCGGCGAGATCGGCACCGCCGGCGGCACCGGCTTCGTGGTCGAGTTCGGCGGCGAGGCCATCCGCGCACTCTCCATGGAGGGGCGCATGACGGTCTGCAACATGGCCATCGAGGCGGGGGCCCGGGCCGGCATCATTGGGGTGGACGAGACGACCATCGCCTATCTGCGGGGCCGCCCCTATGGCCCCAAGGGGGAGGTCTTCGAGCGGGCCGCCGCCCACTGGGGCACCCTGGTGAGCGATCCCGGCGCCCAGTTCGACCGGGTGGTGCGCATCCCCGCGGCCGGCATCAAGCCCCAGGTCACCTGGGGGACGTCACCCGAGCAGGTGGTCCCTGTGGATGGGCGGGTCCCGGACCCAGCGGCCGAGTCGGACCCGGTCAAGGCGGGGGGCATGCGCCGGGCCCTGGATTACATGGGCCTCGAGCCCGGCACCCCCGTTACCGAGATCCGCCCCGACAAGGTCTTCATCGGCTCCTGCACCAACTCCCGCATCGAGGACCTGCGGGCCGCCGCGGCGGTGGTGAAGGGGCGCCAGGTGGCCCCGGGGATCAAGCTGGCCCTGGTGGTCCCTGGCTCAGGCCTGGTCAAGGCCCAGGCGGAGTCGGAGGGGCTGGACCACATCTTTACGCAAGCGGGATTCGAGTGGCGGGAGCCCGGCTGCTCCATGTGCCTAGCCATGAACGCGGACCGCCTGGAGCCGGGTGAGCGCTGCGCCTCCACCTCCAACCGCAACTTCGAGGGGCGCCAGGGGCAGGGGGGGCGCACCCACCTGGTGAGCCCGGCCATGGCGGCCGCCGCGGCCGTCACCGGTCACTTCGTGGACGTGAGGGCCCTCTAGATGCAGCCGTTCGCCAACTTCACGGGCGTCGTGGCCCCCCTTAACCGGGCCAATGTGGACACGGACGCCATCATCCCCAAGCAGTTCCTGAAGAGCATCCGTCGCTCGGGGTTCGGGCCCTATCTCTTCGATGAGTGGCGCTACCAGGACCACGGCGAGCCGGGCATGGATTGCTCCAATCGGCCCCTGAACCCGGAGTTCGTCCTCAACGACCCGCGCTACGCCGGGGCTGAGATCCTGCTGACCCGGGAGAACTTCGGCTGCGGCTCCTCCCGGGAGCACGCACCCTGGGCCCTGGCGGACTTCGGGATCCGCGTGATCCTGGCCCCCAGCTTCGCCGACATCTTCTTTAACAATTGCTTCAAGAACGGGATCCTGCCCATCGTCCTGGATCCTCCAATCATCGACCGGTTCTTCGGTCTGGCGACTGGAGCCGAGGCCCTGCGCATCGCCGTGGACCTGCCGGCCCAGACCCTGACCCCGCTGGGTGCGGGGGCCGAGGGGGAGTCGATCCCCTTCGCGGTGGACGCCTTCCGCAAGCACTGCCTGGTGGAGGGCCTAGACGACATCGGGCTGACGCTTAAGCACCTGGACGACATCCGCGCCTACGAGGAGCGGCGCCGTGTTGAGGTACCCTGGCTCTTCGCCTGAGCGTGGCGCCCATTTCAAGCTTTCGGAGATAAGGCGTTGACCAAAAAGGTTCTGGTTCTCCCCGGGGACGGCATAGGCCCGGAGATCGTGGCGGAGGCGGTCAAGGTGCTGGAGGCCCTTCATGCCGATGGCAGCATCGACCTGACGCTGGGACACGGCCTGGTGGGGGGCGCGGCCTACGACGTGGCGGGTGATCCCCTGCCGGAGGAGACGCTCGCCGCCGCCCGGGGCGCGGACGCGGTCCTGCTGGGGGCAGTGGGGGGACCCAAGTGGGAGCCGCTGCACATCTCCAAGCGGCCGGAAAAGGGACTGCTGGGGCTCCGCTCGGGCCTTGGGCTCTTCGCGAACTTGCGGCCCGCCATCCTCTACCCCCAACTCGCCGGGGCCTCGACCCTCAAGCCCGAGGTCGTCTCCGGATTGGACATCCTGATCGTGCGGGAGCTCACGGGCGACATCTATTTCGGGCAGCCTCGGGGGGTGGAGACCTTGCCGACCGGCGAGCGCCGGGGCGTCAACACCATGGTCTACACGGAGTCCGAGATCGAGCGGATCTGCCGGGTGGCCTTCGATCTGGCGCGTAAGCGTCAGAAACGGCTGTGCTCGGTGGACAAGGCCAATGTGCTGGAGTGCACCGAGCTGTGGCGGAAGGTGGTCACCCGCGTGGGTACGGATTATCCGGACGTGGGCTTGAGCCACATGTACGTCGACAACGCGGCCATGCAGTTGGTGCGCGCACCCAAGCAGTTCGACGTGATGGTCACGGGCAACCTATTCGGGGACATCCTGTCGGATTGCGCCTCCATGCTGACGGGCTCCATCGGGATGCTGCCCTCGGCCTCACTCAACGGCTCTGGCCAGGGGATGTACGAGCCCATCCACGGCTCGGCCCCGGACATCGCCGGGCGCGGCATCGCCAATCCGCTCGCCACCATCCTCTCGGTGGCCATGATGCTGCGCTACTCCCTCGGGGCCCCCGAGGCGGCGGGGCGCATCGAGGCGGCCGTGTCCGCGGTCCTGGATCAGGGCCTGCGCACCCCGGACATCTTCTCCGAGGGAATGCGCCAGGTGGGTACCGCCGAGATGGGCGACGCGGTAGTGGCGGCCCTCGGCCGATCGCGGAGGGAGAATTTGCTCCCAAATGAACGCCAATGAACGCAAATTTAGCCGCAGCACACTCTGCCAGACAGACTCCGGCAGCCGCGATTCGCGAGACTCGGGTACTGCCCTAAAGCGATCCCATTCCAGAATCATTGTGCGTTAATTTGCGTTCACTCGCGGCTTTAACTTTTTGTTTTTCGGGTCTAGGGCTATGAGACGTATCGGGTTCGTGGGTTGGCGTGGGATGGTGGGCTCGGTCCTACTCGGGCGCATGCGCGAGGAGAAGGACTTCGAGCACATTGCCGAGCCGGTCTTCTTTACCACCTCCCAGTTGGGCGAGCCGGGGCCGGATCTGGGTCGAGGCCCCCAACCCCTGCACGACGCCAATGATCTCGAGGTCCTGCGGGAGTTGGATGCCATCGTCACTTGCCAGGGGGGCGGTTACACCAAGTCGGTCCATCCCCGACTGCGCGCGAGCGGCTGGAACGGCTATTGGATCGACGCCGCCTCCGCCCTGCGAATGGAGCCCGACGCCACCGTCATCCTGGACCCGGTGAACCGCGATGTGATCGACTCCGCCCTGGCCGCGGGCAAGCGCGACTTCATCGGCGGAAACTGCACCGTGAGCCTGATGCTCATGGCGATCGGCGGGCTCTTCCGGGCGGGGCTGGTGGAGTGGGTCAGCGCCATGACCTACCAGGCCGCCTCCGGTGCCGGGGCCAAGAACATGCGGGAGTTGCTCGCCCAGATGGGCGCGCTCCACGGGAGCGTGAGCCAACTGCTGGAGGATCCCGCCTCGGCCATCCTGGTGATCGACCGGGCGGTGACCGAGTCCATGCGCTCGGAGGGTTTTCCAACCGCCAACTTCGGGGTGCCCCTGGCGGGCAGCCTGATTCCCTGGATCGACACCCAGCTCGAGAACGGACAGAGCCGGGAGGAGTGGAAGGGACAGGCGGAGACCAACAAGATCCTCGGGTTGAGCGCGTCCCCTATCCCGGTGGATGGGCTCTGCGTGCGCGTGGGGGCCATGCGCTGTCACAGCCAGGGGCTCACCATCAAGCTCACCCGGGCAGTCTCGGTGGCGGAGGCGGAGTCCCTCATTGCCTCGGCCAATGACTGGGTGCGGGTCATCCCCAACGAGCGGGACCGCACCGTCCGGGAGCTCTCGCCGGCGGCGGTCACGGGACGGTTGGAGGTGCCGGTAGGTCGGTTGCGCAAGATGAGCCTGGGCGATCGCTACCTGGCCGCCTTTACGGTGGGGGATCAGCTCTTGTGGGGTGCCGCTGAACCCCTGCGCCGGATGCTGCGGATCCTGCTGGAGTCGGCCTGAGGTCCGCAGCCCGGGGCATCCGCCTCCAAGGCCCACCAAGAACGGGGCCGGGCACCCTTGGACATTCATTGCGGGGCCGGCTCTCCATTCACTGGGCGCCTCGTGGGATCTTGGCCGGGGATTGGGGCTCGGCTACAGTCGGACCGCCCCGGGGGACGTCCCGCCGGCGTTGACACCTCGCCTCCAGGAGCTCTCGCTAATGCCGCGGTACGTTCCAAGAACAGCAAAATTACGGGAAGGGCGCACACTTCCGCCCTGCGTGGTTGCGCTATAAGAGCGCCTGAATTCCCGCCGACGGATGGATTCTGACCCATCCGATGCCTCTGGGTCGCGGGCCCAGGTTGGGCCGATCCTGGCCGCGTTGGTTGCCTGGTGCACGAGGGAGGAGGATGTCTCGCAAGTTTTCCCCTAGTTCTTGCCGGTTGCCCCTGGTGGCGTCGGCCCTTGCGTTCGCCCTGGCGGTCGGGGATGTCCATGCCCTGGGACTCGGGGGCTTGCGCGTCCAGTCGGCCCTCAATCAGCCCTTCGTAGGCGAGATCGCACTGCTCGACGTCAAGCCCGATGAGCTCGACACGGTCAAGGTCCAGATCGCCTCAGCCGAGGAATTCGGCAAGGCGGGGGCCGAGCGCTACCATTATCTGAGTCGGCTGCGCTTCAGTCCTCAGATCTCCCCTCGGGGCGAGACAGTCATTCGGGTCTCCAGTCGGGAGCCCGTCCGGGAGCCCTACATGGATCTCCTCCTGGAGGTGACCTGGCCCAAGGGCCGCCTGGTTAAGGGCTATACGGTGCTGCTGGACCCGCCGGTGACGGATGGGCGCCGGCCCTCCCGGATCGAG
>JBGSUY010000744.1:0-4089 GCA_041753195.1 Chromatiaceae bacterium | reverse complement strand
CCGCGGTCGCCCTCAGTCCCGGGACACGATCGTCCAGGGCCGCGCCGGGACGGCGCAACCGGGCCGGCAGTGCGCTCAGCAGGGCCTCCCCCAGGGGCTGTTGGTAATAAGCCGAGGCCCAGCGGATGAGGGCCATATCCTCGGGGCCGAGCAGGGGCTCCGGGTCGAGTCGGCGCAGGGCCCGCTTGAGGCGCCCCGGATCCTGGTCACTGTGATCGACCACCTCCACCACGATGCCGACCCGCTGGCCGCGACCAAAGGGGACCACCAGGCGAGCCCCAGGGACCGGCAGTCCGGCCGGGGCGTCGTCCGTGGCGAGGGGAGGGAGGTAGTCGAACAGCTCCGCCAGCGGGGCGCCGACGGCGACCCTAAGGATCCGATCGGCGGGCCCGGCTTCGCATTTCTTCGGCCGAGGATCTTGGCATCTCACCGGATAGTCTTAAGGAAAAGGTAGGGGGAAGCGTACTCACGTTCAAGAAAAATATTTCAACGCAATGCCTTAGCCTCTAATCTCCCGATCATGTTCATTAAGAATCCGTAACCCCAGATTGCATCTGATCAAAACGCGGCTATTCACAAAATCTGTGGATAACTCTGGGGACAGTCCGTCGACAAGTCCCGCCAGATGGCACCGGCATTACGGTTCTGTTGAATTGGCGGAAAATTGTCCACTTTGCTATGCATTGAATTTGCAGGAGTTTTAGCGTTACATCGGACACTAATGGAGCCTCCTTAACCTGACACCGCAGAGGCATCGCCGGGGCCGACTTCTTGTGGATCCTTGGTCTGCCCGCGGATCCTCGCGAGTCGACCTTCCGCCCCTCCGCTTCGACGCCGAAAGTCCCCTCGGACACCCTTGAAAGATGGGCCCACGGAGGCTCCCCGGGCGCTTGCGCGAAGGGGCTAACCGTGTATCATGCGGCGCAATATTCGAGCCGTATCCCGCTATGGTGCCACTGAGCCAACAGGTACTGCGAACGGATTTGGCAGGCATGCCCCTAGAATGGGTGGACTTTCGGGCCGCCGCCCGGCTCTACGCCCTCGAGCAGGTCGCCTACGCCTGCGGTGATACCCTCTTTCGGCTGCGCGGCGGCATCAATGCGCGATCCCGGCGACGCAGCCAGCTCCAGATCCACTCCATCATCGCTACCCACGGAATGCACCACGCCCTGAGCAAGCTCCAGGACGACTACGTGCCCCCCCTCTCGAACCGCACCCTGTTTCAGCGGGACGATCATCTATGCCTGTATTGCGGCCACCGCTTCTCCGGAAGGCACCTCTCCCGCGACCACGTCCGCCCGTCGAGCCGAGGGGGCGCGGACACCTGGAACAACGTGGTCACGGCCTGCGTCCGCTGCAATAATCATAAGGCCGGCCGCACCCCGGAGGACGCGGGCATGGAGCTCCTCGCCGTCCCCTTCACACCGACCCATGCCGAGTACATCTATCTGATGGGCCGCAATGTGCTGGCGGACCAGATGGAGTTCCTCCAAGCCCACTTCCCCCGCACCAGCCCGCTGCACCGGCGGATCGGGCCCAGGTAACCCTTGGTCACGGATTGGGAGGCGGTGGGGCGCCACATCGCGGCGGTCACCGGCCTGACCTTCGCGCCCCACACCCATAGCTTCGTCGGGGGCGGTTGCATCAACAGCACCGCGATCCTAAGTGACGGGACGCGGGACTACTTCGTCAAGTGCAACGACGCCGCTCGGCTCGACATGTTCGAGGCGGAGGCAGACGGGCTTGCTGGGCTCGCCGCCGCAGGGGCCGTCCGGGTTCCCGAAGCCATCTGCTGGGGCATTGCCGGGGGGGCAAGCTACCTCGTCCTCGAACGGCTCGACCTGGATCGACGCAGCGCCGGGGGAGGACGGGCGGGCGCCGAGATGGGGCGCCGCCTGGCCGCACTGCATCGGTCGGTGGGCCAGCGCTTCGGCTGGCGGCGGGACAATTACATCGGGGCCACACCACAGCCGAACCCCGAGTCCAGCGACTGGGCCACCTTCTTCCGCGACCACCGACTGGGCTATCAACTCGCCCTCGCCGCCCGCAACGGGCACGCCCGCGCCCTGGCGGCCGGGGCTGAACGCCTGCTGGCGGGCATCGGTGCCCTCCTCGACCATGGACCCGCCCCCTCCCTGCTCCACGGGGACCTCTGGACCGGTAACCTGGGGTACCTGCCGGACGGTACTCCCGCCATCTTCGACCCCGCGGTCTACTACGGAGACCGGGAGGCGGACCTCGCCATGAGCGAGTTGTTCGGCGGCTTCGGCCGGGACTTCTACGCCGCCTATCGGGAGGCATGGCCCCTGGATGCGGGCTACGGCACCCGCAAGACCCTCTACAACCTCTACCACATCCTCAATCACCTGAACCTCTTCGGAGCGGGCTATCTGGGCCAGGCCAGCGGCATGATCGATCGGCTCCTGGCCGAGATCCGCTGAGACCCCAAGGATCCTCGCCGCCGCCGGCGGGCGGAGGCGCTGCCCGACCAGCGACGTCCCCAGCGAGGTGACAATAAAGATGACAGTTGTGTTAAAAGGAGCACCGTTCGACTCGCGACCCTCGCGGCCCTCGATTGCGCTACGCCGACCCTTTTTTTCATATGCCACGGGAACTTCTGATTCTCCGCCACGCCAAGTCGGACTGGGGTTCCGGTGCGCAGAACGATTTCGAGCGCCCCCTGAGCCGCCGCGGCAAGCATGACGCGCCACGGGTCGGATCCTGGCTCTATCGCGAGGGTCTGGTACCGGATCATGTCATCAGCTCACCGGCGGAGCGGGCCCGTCAGACGACGCTCAAGGTGTGCAAGGGCCTGGACATCGGGAAGAAGCACATCGTCTGGGAGCCAGACCTCTACGAGGCCTCGGTCCCCGACCTGCTGGACGCCCTGGCGCGCTGCCCGAGCCATGCGGCGACGGTGCTGATGGTGGGTCACAACCCGGGGCTGGAGGAACTGCTGCAGCACCTGGTGGGGGACGACCTGGAGGCGCCGGAGGACGGCAAGCTCCTGCCCACCGCAACCCTGGCCCGCCTCGAGATGCCCGAAGACTGGGGCTGTCTGGACCGGGGCTGCGCGCAACTGGTCTCCATCTGCCGTCCCAAGGGACTTTAGGGGCGTCTAGGGCCAAGCGCCAAGCCCAAGCGCCAAGGTGGCCCGTAAGGCCCTACCACGAGCCCCCAACCTCTTGATCCTTATACGCGTCTATTTGCGTTCATTCGCGGACAAATGCACTCTCCAGTTTTATCCACCGCGACCGTCCCGCCTTGACTTCCGAGCCCCCTTTTCCCGATTTCACCCGCGCCCGCGTCCTGGTGGCGGGCGACCTGATGCTCGACCGCTACTGGAGCGGGGTCACCCGGCGCATCTCGCCGGAGGCCCCGGTCCCGGTCGTCCAGGTCGGCACCATGGAGGACCGCCCGGGCGGAGCCGCCAACGTGGCCCTCAACCTGGCAGATCTTGGGTGTCGGACTCTTTTGATTGGGGTCACCGGGGAGGATGAGGCGGCCAACACCCTCGCCATTCGGCTCGCCGACGCCGGCGTCGAGGCCCGGCTCCACCGCCGCCCCGGCGTCCCAACCATCACCAAGCTGCGGGTCCTCGCCCATCATCAGCAGCTCATCCGCCTGGACTTCGAGCAGTCCCTCGCCCCCCAGGGGCAAGATCCCCTCCCCGACCTGGTGGACGCCCTGCTGAAGCAGGCGGACCTCCTGGTGTTGTCGGACTATGCCAAGGGCACCCTCGCCAACCCCCAACCCTTGATCGCCGCCGCCCGCCGTCAGGGTAAGCCGGTGCTGGTGGACCCCAAGGGCCGCGACTTCGGGCGCTACCGCGGCGCCACCCTCCTCACACCCAACCGCTCCGAGCTGGAGGAGGTGGTGGGTCGCTGCGACGACGACGCCGCCTTGGTCGAGAAGGGTCAAAGGCTCCGCGAGGACCTGGACCTGCGCGCCGTGCTGGTGACCCTGGGGGAGCGTGGCATGCTGCTCCTGCGCGGGGGGGTCCAGCCGGGCGAGACGGCACTGCACCTCCCCACCCGGGCGCGGGAGGTCTATGACGTGACCGGCGCCGGGGACACGGTGATCAGATCG
>JBGSUY010000743.1:0-2453 GCA_041753195.1 Chromatiaceae bacterium | reverse complement strand
CAGCCGCTGCGCGCCAAGGAGAGCGAAGCGAAGGCGCGTAGTCCCCGGTAGGCGTAGGCGCGGGCGTGTTGCCGGAGTGGCGAAGGGGCGTGAGACCCGAAGCCAGCGGAGGCAACATGCAAAGCGCATCCGACACGCCGTCAAGCCACTCGCGCAGGGGGTGGCGTAGCGCGCGCCGCCGCATCGCGGCGACCGCGTGGCGAAGCCGACCCCGGAGCGGGGCGTACCGGGGCTTGGAAGGCTGTCGCCAAGGAGCGAGTCCGTCCGGCGGCAGGAGCCTCCGGACGGATTCACGAGCGACACGCGACACTCCGGAGGGAATTCGGCGCCTCGGGTGCTCGTACGACCAGTGCGGCGGGGTGTGTGGGCTCCTGACCCCCGGGGTTGGGGGGAATCGTCGGGGAGCTCGAGGCGAGTGCGCCGGGAACCTGCAGCCGCGCGGGAGCCCGAGGGCGGGGCGGGTCGCCGGTGGGACTCCACCAGCGACCTCAGGGGCTCGAAACCGTCAGAACTCGCCGGTGGCACCGGCGGTGAGGATGTCGAGCATCTGTCCGTTGACGTTCAGCGCCAGGGCCTGCAGCTCCGGCGGCAGGGGATAGGCCTGGATGATCATGTCCAGATTCAGCATCTGCAGCCAGATCTTGCCCTCGTTGTCCTCCACCAGGGCGATGCGGCAGGGCATGTAGGCCGCGTAAAGGGTGTTGAACTCGATCATCTTGATCGCGTCTTCCGGGTTGCAGAACTGGAAGATCTGGAGGCGCTGGGCCTTGACGCCGCGGCTCGCGACCTCGTCGCTTACGTTGAGCTGACCCACCAGCTTCATGTTGATCTCGGCGGCCTTCGAGAGCATGGCCTCGGCGGCCGCGTCTGCGGTCACGCCCTCCGCGATCTCCATCTTCAGCACCGAGTGGGCGATGTCGAACATCTGGATCTCGGGGGCCGGGGCCGGTTTCTTCGCGTCCGCGGCCTGGGCGGTCGCGAGTGCTCCCAGGGTCAGGGCGGCGGACAATGCAAGGGTGGCAAGCAACGCTTTCATTCGGTTTCTCCTCGGGGTAGGCGGGGCTAGGGCGGTCGGTCAGGGGGCTAGCCCTACTGCTTGTCGTCCAGCGTGGTGATGTAGCCCACGATGTCGAGGATCTGCTGATCCTCGTAGTCGTCAAAGGTGTCGTCGTCCGGGTCTCCGCCGTGCTCCCGCTTCTTGGCCTTGAACATCTCGATTTGGCGCAGGAGGTAGCCGTCGTATTGGCCCGCGAGCTGGGGTGACTCCTTGCTCGCCTTGCCCTCGCCCTTGCGTCCGTGGCAGGTCTTGCAGTCGTCCTGATAGAGCTCCTCGCCCGCCTCGATATTGGCGCCCTCGGGCGTGGGGACGTCCAGCGGATGGACCACATCGAGGTCGATGTCCGCCAGATAGGCCGCGAGGCTCCGCAGGTCATGATCCGACATGGTGCGCAGGCCGCCGACGACGGTCATGGCCGCATGCTCGCGGATGCCGTCCCGGTAGTCGGTGAGGGCCTTGATCTGGTAGTACTCGGGCAGCCCAGCCAGGCGCGGGTACTTGCCCCCCAGTATGCCCTGGGAGTGGAGGCCGTGGCACAGGGCGCACTGGCGGTTGAGCTGTTTGCCCAGCTCCAGGTCAGGCTCCTGCTCCTCGGCCGCGAGGGTGCCGAAGGCGAGGGAGGTCGCCGCGACTGCTGCAAGGAGGTAGGGCCAGGGGCGTAGGGGGGCTAGTCTCATGCTCCAAACTCCATCAATAGGATTCTTGTCATTGCGGGCCGCTACGATAGGAGATCGACCCGCGCCGCGCAACCGCGCTTCGGCCTTGGTCTTGACCGTGTTGCCGGGCGCCCGGGGGTAGACCGGCGGGGTGCCCAGACCGACGTGATCGCGGTCGACGGCCAGGGTGCTTCGGAGGGTGTTCAGAGCGGTCTGTAGGGCGGCCGGTCGCCGGGCAGGGGCAGTCCGCCGGTGTTGCCTTCCCCCACGCGGCCGAGCAGGACGCGACTGATCTCCGCCCCTGCGCGGTGACCCGAGTGCAGTGCCCACTGGATGGAGGGGGCGTTTTGGTGCTCGCCGCACATCCAGAGCCAGTCCGATTGGCGCAGGGGCACCGAACCGGGAAAGGGCACGGGTGGCGGCTGGGCGGGAAGGGCCTCGGGCAGGCGGTAGCAGGCGAGGCGTCGCCAGGTATCCACCCGATCACCGAACCAGCCCGCGAGCTGGGCGCGGACCGCCGTCTCCAGGGCATCCGGGTTGTGCTCGGTTCCCTGGCAGTTGACCGTGACCAGGGATGTGCCGGGGGGCGCGTAGTGCTCCGAGAGGCTGCTCGGGCAGAGCAGGCTGTTGACCGGTCCCTGCCCCGAGGCCGCCCGTCCCTCGCCGTTCAGCACCAGGTAGGGTCCCTGAACGGGCGCTCGGTCGGCGGCGAAATGGAGGCAGGTGGTCCCGCGATGGGT
>JBGSUY010000742.1:0-2513 GCA_041753195.1 Chromatiaceae bacterium | reverse complement strand
CCAGGGCTCCGTTGCCCGCGTGCAGACCGCGGTCTGGCTCGCCTTTCGCGCCGCCGTCTCCGGGGATCACGGGTCGGCCGTTGCGCCCATACCGCTCCCGGCCCTGGTTCCCTATCGCCCGACGGAGCCAGGGCTCAAGCTCGCCCTGGGGCTCAGGCTGGATTACCCCAAGGTTTCCACGGCCTTGAGCCAGCGCCTGGCGGGTGAGACCTTGAAGCTGGAGGGCAGGGAGGTGACCATCACCGGGCTCGACCTGAGCGCCAAGGGCGAGGACCTGGTGCTCGCGGCCGAGCTGACAGGGGGGGCGACCGGACGCCTCAGCGTCCTGGCCCGGCCTGGCTTCGATCCTGCTGGCCAGACCTTGCGCCTGGAGCAACTGGGATTTGTCTTCGACGCCGCCGATTCCGATCAGGGTCTGATCGCGGGACTCTTCCACGACCGCATCCGCGAGCGCATCGAGTCGGAGGCGAACGCCATGCTCGTGGAACGTATCCGGGGCCTTATGGACGCCCTGGGGGCCAGGCTCGCCGAGGAGCTGCCGCCCGAGCTCGCTCCAGACCTCTCCGGGCTGCGGGTCACGGAGCTGCGAATCGGGGTGCTGGAGACGGGGCTGGAGATCGCCGGCTCGGTGGCCGGGCCCCTGAGGCTCGGCCCCTCGTCCCGGCCCGCAAGCCTCAACCGCTAGCGGGCCTGCCCGTCGCCCTATTCGAACAGGTCCCGGAAGGCCCTGGCAAAGGTCTGGTAGGCCTCCCAGCCGTCCTTGTCCATCACCTGATCGATGACCCAGCGATTTTCCTGGCCCTCGCCCATCAGGTTTTGAATCTCGAAGCCCAGGTGGCGCAGGAAGGCGTAGGTTGGGCCGTCGTCGGCCAGCCGGTACTCGGCATATTCCCCCGAGCGCTGGTTGAGCAGGGCGATGAAGGGGCTGCCGTAATCGCCAGGACCCAGCAGGTCCTGGCTGTTGTCGTGAACGTGCTCGATCACCTTGCGGGCGAAGGCGGTGATGAGGGCGCGGCGATCCTCGTCATCCAGGCGCCCGTGGGACAGGCGGTCGGCGACCTGGATCAGGAACACCAGGTACTCCTGGATCACGGCCAGGCGCTGGGCGTCGTCGCGGTAGACGAAGCGCTCGCAATGGAGGTTGATCGCCTTGTCCACGGAAACCCGCCAGGCGATGAAGGCCAGGGCCGAGGCGATCTCGGGCAGTGACCGGTCGCTCTCGTCGTTCCACCAGTGACTCTTAATACGCAGCGCCACGCGTCGCTCCTCTCTGTGCTCTCGATGTGCGATCGAAGTGCTTTCGATCTGGGATGGACTGATCGTGGCGGTGTCGTGGGGTCCGCCGCGTCCTAGCCATCCGCTCCATGTGGGGCTCGCGGCGCTTGGATTCAGCGGGCGCCGCCCCTAGCCTTGATGATCAAGCGGACATCGTCCCCGAGGGGGTTGCCTAGCCGTCGAGCCCAGACGTAGACCCAATCCACGCCAGGTCTTCCTTAACTTCGTGAGCTATGTCTCTCGTCGGATTAGGAATCCTCACCACTCGCCACTCAACGGTATATCCCGATGACTGACCCCGCACTCAAGTCCCTGGTCGAGACCGTGCAGCACAACTGCAATATCTCCGATGCCCGCCATGGGGCCGATTACTCCCTGTGCGTCTATCTGATGAAGATGCGGGAATTCTACCGCTGGGAGAAGCACCTGCCCTACGGCGTCGCCCTGGAGCGCGACCAGGTGGGGGATTGGCTGGCCGCCCGCGAGCAGCTATGGGAGGACCTGGAGGGCGAGGACCTCCAGCGGTTGCCCATCGGCGAGTGCAGCTTTGATCCATTCGATGCCGACGCCATCAATGAGCGTCTGGCCCAGGAGGGCCTGGTCTACAGCGCCGGTCTCGGCGCCCGCGCCAAGCCCCACTTCTTCTTAGGCGACCTGGAGTGTGCGCAGCGCAATGGCGACTACGCCATATTCGTCTCCGCCGACGAGTACGCCCGCGACCTCACGGCGCCCCCCGCCATGACGCTGGGCCACAGCATCTTCCTGCGCCGGGAATCCCTGCGCCGCATGCTCTGGGAGAAGTTGGAGAGCTGGCGCTGGAGTCGCCCCGACAACGCGCTCGGGCGCGCCTTCGCCTGCTACGACTTCGAGGGCGATCTGGAAGATTCCCTCGACGCCATGACCGACCACGAGATCCGCGCCGTGCTGCTCCACGAGCGAGGGGAATACGCCGCGGGTGAGCGCCTGGGCGCGGAGTGGAACCGCATGGTGCTGGATCTCGCCCAGACCCCGGCGGAGATCATGGCCCGGGCGGTGCGCGACCACCTCGCGGACTGCCTGGTCACCCTGCCTGCCCTGGCCCAGATGGACGAGCCCGCCTCCCTACACTTCTACGTGGGCAACCTCACCGCCATGCGCAAGGACGTGTTCCCGGCCCTGATCAGCGCCTACCAGGGGTGGTGGGAGCACGCGGCAACGGGAGCCGGTGATGCCCGCGTCTTCGCCGCCCTGGCCGTGCG
>JBGSUY010000741.1:0-3969 GCA_041753195.1 Chromatiaceae bacterium | reverse complement strand
TGCCCCGGCGGATGGCAGCCCGCAGGGCGTCCGGCGCCGGCGCTTCGCCGGCCAGGACCTGATCCGCGACGGACTCGTCCCACTCCGCCGCCGCCAGGCCGAGAGATTCCAGGTCCTCCGCGAACCGAGCCCACAGGTCCGGGGGACAGGGGGTGATCTCCAGCTGCTCGCCCTGCTCACCCATGAAACGAATCAGGGTTCGGTCGATCAAATGCACGACACCGTCCGCGCCGGTCTCATCTTGGGGGAGCGGTACCGTGATGGGGACCGGCTCCGCCCGCAGGCGGCGCTTGACGGCGGCCAGTGCACGGCGGAAGTCCGCGCCCGGCCTGTCCATTTTGTTGACGAAGAAAAGCGCGGGCAGGTTGAAGCGGGCGCGCTGGCGCCACACCGTCTCGGTCTGGGGCTCCACCCCACGCACCGCGTCCAGGACCAGAACACAGCCATCCTGGACCCGCATGGCGCGTTCTACCTCGATGGTGAAGTCCACGTGCCCGGGGGTGTCGACGAGTTGGATCAGGTGATCGCGCCAGGGGGCTTTGGTAATGGCCGAGGTGATGGTGATGCCGTGGCGCTGCTCCTCTTCCAGGTAATCCATGTGGGCGGCACCGTCATGCACCTCCCCGATCTTGTAGGATGCCCCTGTGTAAAAAAGGATGCGCTCGGTCAGGGTGGTCTTGCCCGCATCCACGTGGGCCGCGACCCCGATGGTGCGAACATGCGACAATCGCGCAGGCTTTTTCATTGAGTTGTAAACGAAACGGGTGATTGCGATGAGAAGAAACGAGAAAACCTTCCAAGGCGCGGGGCGGGCCTCGATCCGGGTGACCGGGGCGGCCTGCGCACTGGCGACGGGTGTCGTATTGGGACTCGGGTCACCCAGCGCCGCCCTGGCCGAGACCTTTCGGCTCGCCCAACCGGGCGATAGCGTGATCGGCTCGCCCTTCTATGTAAAGACGCGCCAGAAGGACACCCTGCTGGACTTCGCACGCCAGAACAACCAGGGCTATGACGACATGACCCGGGCCAATCCAAAGGTCGATATGTGGATTCCGGGGGAAGGATCGGAGGCCTTGATCCCAAGCTTCTGGGTGCTTCCCAACGCCCCGCGCACCGGGATCGTACTGAACCGGGCGGAGAAGCGGCTCTATTACTATCCGCCGGCGGACCCCGAGCGCATCGATACCTACGCCATCAGCGTCGGCAAGGACGGCTGGGAGACGCCGCTCGGCACCTACTCCATCATCGAGAAGAAGAAGGACCCGACCTGGACTCCGCCGGAGTCCGTCCGCCAGTCCCACGCGGAGTACGGCGACATTCTGCCTCCGGTGGTTCCGGCAGGCCCGGACAATCCGCTAGGCCAGTACGCCATGCGCCTGAGCAACCCCAGCTACCTGATCCACGGCACCAATAAACCCTGGGGCATGGGACTGCCAGTCAGCTCCGGCTGTATTCGGATGCAGCCCGAAGGGATCGAGGACCTGTTCGGGAAGGTGCAGACGGGCACCCAGGTGACCATCGTGGATCAGCCCTACAAGCTCGGCTGGTTGAGTGACGACCTCTATCTGGAGGTCCACATCGACAAGGAAGAGAAGCGACAGTCGCCCCGGTCGGTGATCCCGGAGTCGGTGGCGAGCGCGGAGGGGCTAGAAATCGACTGGAAGGCGGTGGAGCGGGCGGTGGCGGAGAACACCGGCCTCCCACACCTGGTGGGAAGCCGGCGCAGCTCAGCCGAGAGGCTTCACTTGGACATGATCTTCTGATACATGCGGTCCAGACGCTCGGTGTTGGCGTCGCAGCAAGCCTGGGCGCTCTTGGCGGCGTCCATGGCCTGCTGGGCCATGTCACGGGCGGTCTGGTCGGTGGCGCAACCGCCGAGCAGGGAGGCGCTCAGCAGGGCAGCGGCGGACAGGGAAGCGAGCTTGACGATCTTGGTCATTGGAAATCTCCGTAGGTTGAGCCGTTAGGCCCTATTTTTATAACACACTGTTGGGGTTTTTCCGAATCTCAAATGACCCGACGACGAATCCTCGAACGGATCCGAGCCAAGTATTGAGCGGAATCCGAGGACCTGCAACGGTTAGATGCTCAATCATCCGACCGATCGAGTCAGGTCCGTCGCGACAGATTGCGGCAAACAGGGCCGGACATCAAGCCCAGCGGGTCAAAAAAGCCCTATCGTAGCTTTCCTGCAACAGCCAGCCCTGTGCCGGCGTCGCCGGGTTCGCAACCTGGTCCGAGCCCCTACCTGCGGCGGGCAGGCGCTCGCCGGATGCACCCGGGAAAAGCCCCAGGTCAAACGCCCCCCGTTTCCAGCCCCCGGCACAGGCACCACGTCCATGCATCGCTACTACGGCCGCAACTCCCTAGACCCATCCTCCGAAGGCGGCGAAGGGCCCTTCCGCTGTGACGGCTATTTAGAGCAGGGGACCGTCCGCGATGCGCAGGGACGTGGGATCCCACTCGCCGAGCTGCCACCCTTCTTGCGCGCCCTCTTGGTCACGGACGGCACCGTGACCAAGATCCTGGAGGCCTATTTCTGGGAACCGGTGGGCGTGGATACCCTGGAGCAGCGTTTCGAGGTGGCCGAGGCCCCGGTCCCCTGGATTGCACTCGAGGCGGGGAGCCGCTGCCTGATCCGGGACGCCCGGCTGCGGGGACTGCACAGCGGGCGGGAATTCGCGGAGGCCTTCTCGCTGATCCGCACCGAGCTGATCCCCGGGGACTTCCGCCGGCGCCTGATCGATCGGGAGATCGGGATCGGGGCCCTGATCCGCGACAGCGGCCTGGAGAGCTACCGGGAGGTCCTGGACGTGGGCCTGGAGGCGGACCAGTCTGACCGGGTCTCGGTCTTTCGCACCTATCGGATCGTGATCGGCCAGCACCCGGTCATCCTGATCACGGAATATTTCCCCCTCGATCTGTACCGGGAGACTGAGAGGATGTGAAGAAACCGTAGCGAGCAGCCCCCAGCGCAAGGAGCCGCGCAGAGAGTGACGAGACAATCAAATAGATAGGCGAGGAGCGAACGAGCACGCGACGCCGCGATCGGGGCGCGCAGTACGTTTTATTCACAGCCTCTGAGCGGGGAACCTACACGGGACGCTCGGGTGGCCCCCCGGCGAACCCTGAGGTCAACCCCATCGCAGCTCCGAGGTGGGCCGGGGGCGACTCGTCCGACGGAGACTCCGAACGGGCCGGCGTGTCTCGGAACTGGAGCGCCGCAAGTCGCGCGTAGAGCCCGCCCTGACGCATCAGGCCCTGATGGTCACCGCTGGCCACCACCCGCCCCCGGTCGAGCACCAGGATCCGGTCCATCTTGCGCACCGTCGCCAGCCGATGGGCGATGACGATGGTGGTACGCCCCTGCATCAGCCCCTCGAGGGCGAGCTGTACCAGGCGCTCGCTCTCCGCGTCCAGGGAACTGGTGGCCTCGTCGAGGAGCAACAGGGTCGGATCCCGGAGGATGGCCCGGGCGATGGCGATACGCTGACGTTGCCCCCCGGAGAGGCGCACCCCCCGCTCCCCCAGGAAGGTGTCGAACCCCTGGGGCAAGGGGTCGAGGAACTCGCTCGCATGGGCCAGCTCGGCCGCGCGGCGAACCGCCCCGTCGTCGGCCCCCTCCAGACCGTAGCGGATGTTCTCCCAGGCATCAGCACCGAAGATCACGGGGTCCTGGGGCACGCTGGCGATGTGGCGCCGAAGCTCCGCCGGGTCCAGACGCTTCAGGTCCACCCCATCGAAACGGATCAATCCCTGCTGAGGGTCGTAGAAGCGCAGCAGGAGCTGAAACAGGGTGGTCTTGCCAGCGCCGGAGGGCCCGACCAGGGCCACCCGCTCACCGGGCCGGATCTCGAGGTCCAGGTCCCGCAACACCGGCGTCTCCGCCCGTGTCGGGTAGGCGAAGCCGAGCTGCTCAATGGCGATATGACCGCGGACCGGCCGCGCCAGGGTGAGGGGCCGTTCGGG
>JBGSUY010000740.1:0-2897 GCA_041753195.1 Chromatiaceae bacterium | reverse complement strand
GACTCCGGTCGCCCTACGGGCTCCCTGCGTCTCCCCCGGCGGCCAGGTACTCTAAAACCTCCCGGGCACGGAACAAAGGGTAGCTCCTCCGGGAGACATAATCCTCCGGGACGGAACACCTACCTTGGTGGCACCCTGCTCCCTCATGTTCAATCTCTGACTTGTGAAGCGGTCTTGTCGGTTGACAAGCGTGTGTCAAATCAGGCGGACGAGCGCAGGTCTCAGGGTTATTCTTACGAGGGGATTACAACCGCTAGACTGTTGGAGGAGCTCTCGAATCACGCGGACCCGTCGTCGATATTGAAGCTCACAACGTTTGATGGCTCCATGGACGTGGTTGACTGCGATGCTATCAATGCCAGATATCCCGGCGGCTTCTCCTTGGCATTTATTGACGGCGAGCATACAAATGAGGCGGTATTTTCTGATTTTCTTCATACAACAAGAGTGCTGTCGAAGGACGCCATTGTGGCGCTCCACGATTCATGGATGATCTATTCGGGTATTCTGAATATTATTAGCTATCTCGACTTTCAGCGGATCTCTTTTCACTTCAGGCACATTGGAGATAACGTCACCGCATTCTTCCTCGGGAGATATGCAAACGAGGCCTTGCTTCCCGCAACCATCACGTCGGTCCCCTTTCACCTCAATACGTACATTCACGCCGCAAGGGAGCAGCTATGGAAATTTCGGCGGGAGGAGATTGAGTCGACGCTACAATCGGAAGCGAATGAGGGAGCCATTTCATGGAGGAGTGGGCCCGATGCGGGCGCGGTGGCTTGATAAGCCTGCAGCTCGCGCTCCGCCCCGATATCCTTCGGTTGCAGGAAGGACATGGAAGAACCGCCACTGATCCTTGGAGGCCAGGGCTCGATCGACCCGCTCGAAGGCCCTGGCCTCCTTGCCCTCGACCGTCAGGGCTTTCCGCCTTCAGGATCACCGCCTCCACGGCGTTGGGCTAGAAGTTCAAGGGCTCGGTCGCTGCGGGACCCGTGGCCGACTCCGGTCGACCGCAGTCCGGGCTAAGACGCCGGGTCTCGTCACTCCGCTGCGACTATCCGGGAGGGTTCGCCTGGATTGCTGCGGCCTTCCGGCTCAGGCGAATTTCCACCGGGAGCGCCAATGGAGCGGTCCCCGCGCCTACGCACGCCAGTGGACTGCGCCTGCTCGCAAGGGCCAAGTGTGAATATTCCACAGTTTTGGTGCCCACCATCACCCCCGCCCCCTGGCCGCAGGTTTCTACAGTGTTCTCCAGAGGCTGCTGAGGAGTAGACGCAGCCCGACGAAGTCCCCGACTCAACTCCTGGATGGATTCCCCCATAGCCACTCATCTGATTGGAGAACCGCAGAGATGAATAACCTGTCCCGCAACTCCTCGAGCTTCACTCTGGCGCTGACGCTGGCCCTTGGCAGCGCCACGGTCCTCGCGAAGGGCCCCGGCGCCAAGTTGGCTCAGGATGTGTCAACCGTGCAGGTCCGTTGCTCAACAACGGCTGGATCGACCGGTGCCACCGCCAAGTCACCGCAACCGAATCCGTCCTATTCCTGCGCGCCCGTTACGTCGGGGCAGTCCCGTGCGCCGACCGGCGCCACGACCGCCAAGACGCCCAGTCGAGCGGATGGCTACCTGCTGAGCCGCGAACTCGCCGACGACATCCCGGCAGGCGAAGGTTGCACCGGGAAGTGCTGAAGGTGTCTCCCGGTCCGAGCAAAATTCGGAGGTAAATGCCGTGGTACGTTCGATCCTCTTTGCGTCGATCTCTGCGGGACCTCTGCTACTCATCAACCCCGTGGCGCAGGCCAGGGACCTGCGTGACATCGAGCTTCGGCGGTTGCTCGAGCCCACGGCCGCCGAGGTGCGGGCTGAACACGCAGGCCGGGTCTACATCTACGACGGGCTCCAGGAGACGGACATCGCCCGGGCCATGCAGGAACAGTTCGAGCGGCTGGACTCCATGATGTTCATCCGCGTGCAGCCCGCTTCCGCGCCTCCTCAACAGAACCAAGGCGGCGAACCGGCACCCGTCTACTACCAGAACGACGGGTGTTGACGACCCGATAGTTAGACCGGGGCTCGGTACTTGGACGCGAGCTTCCGCAATGCGGGTCGCACGCAGCGGCTGGGGCGAGTTCGCCAAATGGCTCAGCCGGCGCAGCGGCGCCCACTGCCGTCTCCTCACCGAGACCGAATGGGAGCACGCCGCCCGGGCGGGCAGCGCAACGGCCTTTCCCTGGGGAGAGACCGTCGGCAGCAGATTGGCCAACTGCGCCGGGTGCGGCAGCCGCTGGGATGGGGAGCGCAGCGCCCCCGTCGGCTCCCTCCCGCTCAGTATCCCTGGGGGCTCCACGACATGATCAGCAACGTCGGTGAGTGGACCTGCTCCATGCGCGACCCAGACCCGGCGCGCTCCTATGCCCAGTGCGACGGCATCTACGCGACCCGCCGTCGGGTTTACCGCACCGATGACGAGCCCTCGACTGGCCCAGCGGAAAGGGCCCGGTGCGGCGCCGCTCCTGCTCATCGGGACCCTGATCTGGTGCGACGGCGCGTCGCTCCATGCCACCAAGCCAGAGGGTGCGGACCTGTTCAAGACCAAAGGCTGCCCCGCCTGCCACAGGGAGGACGGCAGCCACCCGCTGACCCAGGACTACCCCGTCATCGCCGGCCAGAATGCCAACTACCTGCTGCGCCAGATGCAGGACATCCGCGACGGGCGGCGCAACAACGGGCTGTCCCAGAGCATGCGTACCGTGGTGTTGGGCCTCACGCTAATCCGCAATTCACCGCCCCTTTTGGTTGACACTGTGCCACCGGTGGAAGCGTGGTGCCGGTGAGGCAAAGCGGGCGGGAGTTGGTCCGGGGTTTCCCATGGACACCACCGCCGGGCGGGGGT
>JBGSUY010000739.1:0-2791 GCA_041753195.1 Chromatiaceae bacterium | reverse complement strand
AGCGCCAGCACCGGCGGCGAACCGGGGCCCCAGCGGAAGCGCAGGCCCCCCAGCCGAACCGCGGTGTCGACCGCCGGATCTGGCCCGGGGGTCGGAGCGACCGGAATCACCGGAACCAATGGAGCGGCAGGCATCGGTAAGGTTCGAGGAGGAACAGCGTCCACGGGGCTCAGAGCTTCAGGACAGGGTTGGCCGGGGTGAGCTCGGCCCCCGCCTGACCGCGGTCGGTGGTCACCTGGACCTTCAGGCGCCCGGTGGCCGGAAAGCGCTCGAACAGGGTGACTCGGATCTCGTTGAGCTCCGCCGGCTGCGCGCAGAGAAAGCGGTACTCGGCCGCGATGTCGGCATGGCCCTCGGCGGCATGCGCGTGGTCATGGTCACCCACGTCGCCTCCGCCTGTGGCCTCGCCCTCGTGGTCGTGACCCTCGGCCTCTCCCGCGAGGCCAAGCAGGGGCGACTCCACCCTGACCTCGGCGAGGGTGCAGCGGGCCGCCTCGCTGAGCTGGAACAGGGCGGGTCCGTCCTTCAGGGCGGCGAGCGCCTTCTCCAGGGCCCCGTGCTCGACGTCGCGCCGCGGTGCGTGCTCGAATCCGACGATGTTTGCCGCCGGGGTCTCCAGCCGCAGGTGGATTTCGGGGCCTTGCTGGGCCACGTCGAGCTTGCCCAGACCGTGCACGTGGGCGCCAGTCTCCCGGTGCTCCTGGTCCTGATCCTCGTGGGACAGGCCGGCCGACGCGAACGCCGTCAGGGCCGCTCCACAGACCAGGGCTGGCAATCGGATCTTCATCCCAGGGGCCTCTTGTCTTGGGTTATCGGGCTGTTTGTCATCGACCGGCGGCCTCGGCAATCTCCCGCGCCGCCTGGCGCATGCTCGCCATATAGTCCGCCGCGAGGGGGTCGATGACCACGACCCGCCCGCCGATGGCGGCGGCTACCTGCTCGGCGGATTTCTTCGCAAGCTGAGGCTGGGCGAAAATCACCTTGACGCCTTCCTGCCGCGCCTGATCGATGAGCGCGGCCAGGGAGCGGGGACCCGGCTCCTTGCCGGCCTTTTCGATCGGCACCTGCATCAGCCCGTAGGTGTCGGCGAAATAGCCCCAAGAGGGGTGATAAACCATGAATCGGCGGACGGTGAGGGGATCGAGGAGGGCGCGAATGTCGCCGTCGAGCCGAACCAGATCTACGGCGAAGTTGTCATAGTTGGCCACATAGGCCCGGGCATTGCCCGGGTCGATCTCCGTCAGCGCGTCGCGGATTCCCTGGGCGATGCGCAATGCGAGCGGCGGGCTGGTCCAGACGTGGGGGTCCATCTCCGCGGCCTGCGCCATGGCGGCGTCGCCGAGGTGCGAGTGGGTCTCGCCGTGGGCCTCCAGCCGGCGCAGATCGATGCCTTCCCGAACATCCAATACCCGCAGCCTCGGATTGGCGGCACGGATACGCGGGAGTTGGGCCGTCTCGAAGGGGATGCCGACCCCCACGTAGAGGTCTGCCGACCCCAGGGCCGCGACCTGCCTCGGCGTTGGCTCGTAAGTGTGTGGGCTCTGACCAGGCTGTACCAGGCTGTGCACCTCCACCTGCTCACCCCCCACTCGCTCCACGAAGGTCTGTAGTGGCGGAACGCCCACGAAGACACGCACGGGGTCTGACCACGCGGAGGCTGAAAGCAGCGGTAAAATCAGCAGGAAACCTACTCGCATCAAGAATCGGGCTCCAATAGCCACGAGGTTTGGACTGGTCCTTCCAGCACGGCCGGACAGCCTCTGCGCCGGCCTCACCCTCTGAGATTGTTACGTTAGATGATCTCGACACGCTGGGACAGAGCGGGAGTGGCTTCTGTCTGCACCCACGCAAGCCCCACGTGGCGGCGCCTGCCCCGGCGGGCAACCGCCTAGGGACGGTCCGTGTCCTCCAGGTCCGCCGCATGGTGATCCCCGTGGGGCGGGGCTCCGGGTCCGTGCTCGGCGGGCTCGCCGGGGACATGGATGTGCAGATGGCTGTGGCTGTGGCTGTGAGGGTGGCGATGGACCCGAGCCTCGGTGATCCGCCCAGCCTCCAGCATCAGGGCACGGGTGGCGAGACGTTCCAGGAAACGGCGGTCATGAGAGACGATGAGCATGGCCTGGGGGGCCGCCGCCAGATAGTCCGTGAGGCGCGCCTCGGTCGTTTCGTCGAGCCCGTTGGTGGGCTCGTCGAGCAGCAGGACCTGCGGGGCCATGGCGAGTACCGTGCCCAGGGCCACCAAGCGCTTCTCGCCGGCGGACAGCCGGTGAGTCACCCGATCGGCGAAGCCCGAGAGGCCCAACAGCTCGAGGGTGCGCTCCGCGTCCGCTCGGGCCTGCGCCGGGCTACGCCCCAGGTTAAGAGGTCCAAAGGCCAGGTCCTCGAGCACGGTCGGGCAGAAGAGCTGGTCGTCCGGGTCCTGGAACAGCAGCCCCACCCGGGTGCGGACCTCGTGGAAGTCCGCCTCCACCCGCCGCACCTGGCCGAAGGCCCTGACCTCGCCGGTGGCTGGTACCTGGAGCCCGACCAGCAGGTGCAGGAGGGTGGTCTTGCCGGACCCGTTCGGTCCGATCAGGGCCACTCGCTCCCCGGCCCCTAGGCGCAGATCGACGCCTGCGAGGACCGAACGCTCCCCGTAGCGGAAGCCGACGCCGCGAAGCTCCAGCAGGGGCTCCGAACCGGATAGTCGGTGGCTCCCCGTCACCTGAGGTGTCCCAGGGCCAGGAGGCCGGCCAGCACGAGCCCGAGGGCCGCCGCGAAGGCGCTGTCCCCGCCGGTCCACACCGGGGTG
>JBGSUY010000738.1:0-1757 GCA_041753195.1 Chromatiaceae bacterium | reverse complement strand
CAGCCCTTCAGCGACATCCTGGCGACCATGGAGCGGGGCGACATCGACCTCTACGCCGCCACCACGCGCACCGCCGACCGCGAGGCATACGCCCTGTTCTCCGACCCCTCCGAGCGATATCCGATCGCCATCGCCGGTGCGGCCGCCGCGGGACTCTTCGCCGGTACCGCCTCCCTGGAGGGGCGACGCGTCGCCGTGGGTCGGGACTACAGTGCCTACCATCTGCTCAAGGCCCACTCCCCGGGGATCGACTTCGTCCTGGTGGCCAACACCCGCGCGGCCCTGGAGGCGGTCGCCGCCGGCAGGGCCGATGCCGCGGTCGACATCCTGCCGGTGTTGCACCAGCATATCGAGCAATTGCCGCCGGGGCGGGTCAAGCTGGCCGGCGTCACCGACCTGCAGTTCCCGCTGCAGGTGATGCTCAGCCGGCAGCAGGCCCCCCTGCTCCCCCTGATCAACCGCGCCATCGCCGCCATCACCCCGGAGGAGCGCGCCGCCATCCACAACAAGTGGCTGCTGCGGCAGGTGGTCACCGCCCCCGACTACACCCTGCTGTGGCAGGTGCTGGTGATGGGGCTGCTGATCCTGGCGACCATCCTGTACTGGAACCACCGGCTGCATCGGGAGGTCGGGCGCCGCAAGCAGGCGGAGACCGAATTGCTGCACGCCAAGGAGATGGCCGACCGGGCCAACCGCGCCAAGGGCGACTTCCTGGCCAATATAAGCCACGAGATCCGCACCCCGCTGAACGCCGTCATCGGTCTCACCCGCCTGTCGCTGGACACCAATCCCACGCCGGCGCTGCGCGGGTACCTGGACAAGATCGATCTCTCCGCCCGCACCCTGCTGGGGCTGATCAACGACGTCCTCGACCTCTCCCGCATCGAGGCGGGCAAGCTGCACCCGCGCCAGGAGCCCCTTGAGCTGGCCGGGGTCCTCGAGCGGGTGCGCGTGACGGTCGAGCAGCAGGCGGCCGACAAGGGGCTTCGGCTCCACATCGAGGGGCCGGCGGGACCGGTCGGCACCCTGCTCGGGGATGGGCTCCGTCTCACCCAGGTGCTCTTGAACCTGGTCGGCAACGCGGTCAAGTTCACCGCGCGGGGCACCGTGACGTTGGCCGTGTCGGTGGAGGACGAGAGCGCGCGCGAGGTCCGGTTGGCATTCCGGGTCACCGACACCGGCATCGGCATTCCCGAGGGGCGCCGTGCCGACCTGTTCGATGCCTTCACCCAACTCGACGCCTCGAGCACCCGCAGCCACGGCGGCAGCGGCTCGGGGCTGGCCATCAGCGCGCGCCTGGTCGCCCTGATGGGCGGGCGTCTGGAGGTGGATTCCATCGAGGGCGAGGGCAGCTGCTTCTGGTTCAGCCTGGCGTTCCCCCGCGCTGTCGAGGCGGCCAAGGATGTGGCGGGACCGGCACCGGCACTGGAGGCCCTGCGCGGTGCCCGGGTACTGGTGGCGGAGGACGACACGACGAGCCAGTTGCTGGTCCGCGAGCTGCTGGGCAGGCTTGGTGCCGTGGTCACCGTCGCCGCCACCGGTACCGAGGCCGTCGCCGCGGCGGCCCGGGATGACTTCGACATCGTGCTCATGGACATCCGTATGCCGGAGATGGACGGACTGGAGGCTTGCCGGCGCATCCGCGCCCTGCCGGGTGGGTGGGGGCCGATCATCGCCCTGACGGCCAACGCCCTGGCCGGGGAGCGCGAGCGTTGCCTGGGAGCGGGCATGGACGGCTACCTCACCAAGCCGCTGGA
>JBGSUY010000737.1:0-6587 GCA_041753195.1 Chromatiaceae bacterium | reverse complement strand
CGGCAAACCGCTGGGTGGCGGGGGCGGTGAGGGCCGACTCGCTGAAGAGCCCGTCCAAAGAGTCGATGATCAAGGCCAGCTGGACCCGGCCGTCGGCACCCCCGAGGGCCCCGGAGGTCGCGCCGCCCTGTGCCAAGGCGGCACACACCTGCTCGGCGGCGACTTGCGGCTCGCCCTCCAGGATGCGGGCCAAGCCCTGCGTATCCAGGCCGAAACCGGCGAGGTAGGGCCCCAGGACGCCGGGGGCCATGAGGGACAGGGCCAGGGTCTCCAGGGGGTCCCTATCCGATCCCAGGGCCGCGGAATCGATGAGGCACCAGCGGCAGCCGGAGACCCCGGCGAACAGAAAGGGGCGGGCCAGGCGCGGCAGCAGTCCGGCGCGGATCAGGGAGCTCTTGCCCACGCCGCTCGGACCCGTGATCAGCACTAGACCGCGTCCGCCGCCCTTCAAGGCATCGAGCCGCGACACCAGCTCCCGGGTCTCGGTCTCACGGCCGACGAACACCGGCTCGTCCCCAAGCTCATAGGGGCCCTGGGCGCGAAAGGGGCTGTCCCGCCAGTCGCTGGCGGCGGCCAGGACACCGCGCTCGGCGCTGATGCGCCGGTTCAGCAGCTTGCGCAGCTGGCCCTCCACCAGCTCGCGCAGGGTCCGGTCGCTGTCGAACTGCCGGAAGGCCCGCCGAAAGCTGCCGTCCGGGTTGAAGAAATGGGTGCGGAAGAAGGCCTCGAGTCGGCCCCGGTCCTCCAGGGCCTCGCGGGTGGCCTCCGCATTGGTGATGTCCACCAGGCGCGGGGTGGTCTTCTTGTAGACCAGGACCTCAGGGCTGCCCTGGCGAGCGGAGCCCTCCACGGCGTCCACGAACTCCCACTCGGTACCCGTCATGCCGCCGTAGGGATCGTCCGCCAGGGGGGTGCCCAGGCGGGTCCACAGCATCACCAGGACGATGTCGCACTCGGCGGGGCGCAGCAGCCCCGCCTGGAAGCTCTGGGCGGCGCTCAATGCCTCCTCCTCCCAGAGCACCGCCTGGAGCTTGAAATAAGGCAGGTACTCCTGGGCCAGCCCCTCGATGATGTCCTTCACCAGGGCCCGCTCGTGGTCCACGTCGGAGGGCGAGGAGACGAAGATCTGGACCCGGTGCTCGGACATCGCGTGCGCTTGGAAGGAGGGACCGCCGTGGCAACGGTGCCACTATACCCAGTGCCCCGCTGCTAGGCGAAGCTCCCAGGGCGCACAGTCCCAGCCGTGAGGGAACCGCGGTCAGGTGCTCGACATGGTCCGGCCGAACCAAGGTAGAATCGCGCGGAAGGACCAGGGACTGGGCCTGCCCGATCCGCCGTCCGGCATAGGTACCCCTTCCGAGAGCCCGGCGGCACTGACCCTGGACTCAGCGGATCCCTGATAGCACTTCGGATGGGATCAGGCAACGGACGGAGTCAGCGTCTCCCAACAGGAGGAGTTCGCCATGTTCCACCACGAGAGCGCGGACACCGAGCGCTTCGAGCAGGTGATCCTGGAGGCGGTGCGCCAGGTGCTCGCGGCGACCGGTCCGGAGCCGTTCCTCGACTGGGCCCGGACCCAGATCCCCCGTACCCTGCACCTAGACGAGCTCGACCTGGACGCGGTTGAGGCCGGGCGTCTGGCGCATCTGCTGGGGACGGCCGTGTGGAACGCCACGCCCCAGCCCACGCAGGGGTACCGTGCAGTCCCCTTGCCGCCCCCCCCGGCGGACGCCCCCTGTCCCTGCGGCTCCGGTAGCCCCTATGGTCGCTGCTGCGGGGACCTCCCGGACATGCCCGTCCTGTCGACGGATCTGATTTGGGAGCTGCTCCTCGACGAGCTTCCCGAGCGGGACCAGGCGGAGGCGCTGGCCCGCGACGCGGTCCCCCATCACCTCTGGGCGAAGATCGCGGACCGCTGGCTGGAGGAGCAGGACAAGCCGGGGCGCGCCGTCGGCCTGCTGGAGCCCCTGTTCGCAGGGCCCCTGGAGGGCCTGGGGGCGGAGCTCGAGCCGGCCTTCGATGTCCTGTGTGACGCCTATGATCGGCTCGATCACACGCGCAAGAAGCAAGCCTTCCTCGCCCGCCTGTGCGAGGAAGGCAGCCCGGCACTCCGGGCCGCGGCCTGGCAGCGCCAGAGCACCATGCACATCGACGCCGGTGACTTCCCGCGGGCGCAATCGGCCTTCGAGTCGGCCCTGCGGAGCGACCCGGACAACCCGAGCACGGCGTTGTTGGAGATCACCCTGCTGGCTGCCCAGCACAAGGACGCGGTGGCCCGGGAACGGGCCCGTTTCTGGTATCACCGCTTGCGCCGCGCCGGGTTGCGGGAGCAGGGCTTCCTCGACTTCCTGGTCCGTGCCATGGAGGATCCCCAGGAGGCCCTGGTGGACAGCCATTCGGACGCCCTGGACCCGGTGCTGGTGGAGCTTCACGAGTGGGTGAAGTTGGCGGCTGCCCGGCCCCTCCCCAGCTACCGTCTGACCCCGGTCAGGCTCCCGGCGGCCAGTCTCCCGGCGGGTCAGCTGACCCTCTTCGACGCGTCCGAGGGCCCGGTGGGACGGCGCCCCGGCCTGAGCAAGGGGCTGTCCGTGGAGCTTCAGGCCCCCGCACGGGTGCGGCGCCTCGAGACCCTGTGGCGGGCCCTGTTCCCGGCGATGAAGCCCCAGTCCACCCGGCTCGCGGTGGATGTGGAGCGGCCGGTCTGGTTGGAGCGTGGCTGGAGCGACTATCTGCTGGGTCACCCGGAGGCCGCCGACAGCCTGGACGTTCTGGACGATCTGGCGACGGCACTCTACGAGCACCCCGAGAGCGTCCTGCCCTGGGTTGCCCATGCCCTGCTGCGTCCCATCCTGGACCGCGCCTGGGGTATCCTGGCCCAGGCGCTTCCGGCGCAGGCCGCTTACCAGATCCCTTGGTCCCGGGGACGCAACCGCCCGGCCCTGCGGCTCCTGTTCCGCCGCTATCTGTGCCAGATGGAGGAGGGGGAGCCCGAGGGTGGCGCCGAGACCTTGGAGACCCTGCTGCGACTCAATCCCAGCGACAATCATGGCGTCCGGGCCGAGCTCATGAACCATTATCTGCGCGCCGGGGAGGACGCGAAGGCCCTGGCCCTGGCCCGTCGCTTCCCGGATGACGTCCTGGCGGATCTGGCCTACGGGGAGGTGTTGGCCCTGTATCGACTGGGCGAGCAGGACGGGGCTCGGGCCGCCCTGCGCACCGCAGCCCGGCGGCTGCCCCGGGTCCCCCAGTATCTGACCCGCAAGCGGATCAAGCAGCCGCGCTTGAGTCCGCTGGGCATGACCCCCGGGGGGGAGGATCAGGCGTGGCTCTACCGGGAGGCCATGCGCGACGTCTGGGAGTCCGAGCCGGGTCTGCTCAAATGGATGAAGCGCGTCACGGCTTGAGGCAATGCCGCCTGGGGTGGGGCACCGATCCCGTTTCCGGGCTGTGACCGGAGGGATAATAGCGGCGACCAGGCCTTGAGGAGCCGCCCATGGGTCCCCGTTATCGACTTGTCTTCGCCGGACGCCTCGTCCAAGGTGTGGAGCCTGATCAGGCGATCGCCGCCCTGGCGGACCGCTTCCAGGTTCGGGAGCTCACGGCTCGAGAGATGATTCGTGGCGGTGGCCGTCACGTCCTGAAGCACGACCTGAACCTGGAGCGCGCGGAGCGATACCGCTCCATCCTGCAAGGGGCTGGGCTTCTGACGGAGTTGGAGCCAGAGCAGGCGGCGGGCAGGGCCAACTCTGCGTTGGCCCTCGAACCCAGCGTCCAGACCACTAACAGTGCCATGGTCCCGGACGCAGAGCCGACCCCCGAGCCCATGCCGGGAAGCACCGGGTGCCCCAAGTGCGGGGCGGTGGCGGTGTCCCCGGTGACCGGTGTGTGCGACGCGTGCGGTGTGGTGGCGGAGCGTTACCTGGACCGGCTGGCGGCTGAGGGTCGGGCGAGCGGCAAGCCCGGCGGTCGAGCGGGGCCAGGCAACCCCAATCGGGTGTCCCCAGCGCGTCCGGAGGAATCCAAGGGTTCGGGCTATGGCGAGTCGGACGAGTCCCTGTGGGACCCCCGCCCGGTCCGGGCGGGGAGGGGTTGGGGCTGGATCCGCGATGGCTGGTCCCAGTTCAGGGGGCAGCCTTGGACCTGGGTCGGCGCCCTGATGCTTTTTCTGCTGGTCTCCGTCGCGCTGGGTCTGGTTCCGGTGATAGGCGGGTTGGCCCTCGGGACATTGGGGCCCCTGCTCACCGGCGGCCTGATGATCGGGGCCCAGGCACAGCGGGGGGGCAGGCGGTTCGAGATCGCCCATCTGCTCTCGGGCTTCTCCCGCAACCCGGGTGGCCTGGCGCTGGTGGGCGTCGCCTACCTGGGGTTGAGCCTGCTCCTGGCTCTGGTGATCGTCCTCGCCCTGCTCCTTAGTGTGTCGGCCCTGGCCCCCGACCTCAGCGTCCTGGAGCTGGATCCGGAGACGATGGACCCCCGCGAGTTGGGGCGTCTGGGCCCCTTGATGCTCCTACCCCTGTTACTCGGCCTGCTCCTCGGAATACCGCTGATGATGGCGGTCCTCTTCGCCCCCGCCCTGGTGGCGCTCAACGGCGTCACGGTCGGCAGCGCCCTATGGCTCAGCCTGTTGGGCTGCTGGCGCAATCTCCTGCCCCTCTCGGTGTTCGGTTTGGTCGCGCTGGGTCTCGGCATCGCCAGCGTGCTGACCTTTGGGCTGGCGCTCCTGCTGGTCATGCCGCTCCTGACCCTGGCGCTCTATCACGCCTATCGCGACATCTATCACCCTAGAAGCGGCAGTTTGACCTTGCCCTCAGACTCGTAACTGGCTGAAATAATGGGGCATGGAGGCGCCTATGACCAATCAGACGGTTCACCCTGTGGGTGAGAGCGAAGGCAGAGAGTTGCAGCCGGTGCTCGGTCCTGTTCCCGTGGACACCTTCGCCGGACGCGTTCACGTTGAGTGGGATCCGCAGGCGGCGGTGACCCCGCTGGGGCAGCTGCCGTTCTTTACCGAGTTTCTGCAAGTCAGCGGGTTGTTCGATCCGTGGGTGTCGGACTGCCCCCTGTATCTGCGTAGCCCCAATGCCCCGAGCAAGCGCGACGTGCTGGGGACGACGGTGCTGTCGATCCTCGCGGGGCACCAGCGTTATGCCCATATCAATGGGGTTCGCAATGACACGATCAATCCGCCGTTGCTGGGAATGAGTACGGTGGCCAGCGAGGATTCGGTCAGACGCAACCTCGCCAAGATCGATGAGGACGAAGGGGGCAAGTGGCTCCAGGATCATCTCGGCTTCTGCGTGGGGCCGATTCTCGGTGAGCCCTGGATCCTCGACGCCGACGTCACGGTCAAGCCGCTCTATGGCCACCAGGAAGGAGCGGTGCAGGGCTACAACCCGCATAAGCCGGGGCGACCCTCCCATACCTACCATACCTATCTGATCGCCAACCTGAGACTGGTGCTGGAGGTGGAGGTCCAGGCCGGCAACCGCACCGCCTCCAAGTACAGCGCCCCGGGGCTGTGGGAGCTGCTCGGGCGTGTGCCGCGGGCGCACTGGCCGGCGCTGCTGCGTGGGGATCGTGACTGGGGCAGCGAGGCGAACATGGCCCGGGCCGAGCAGGAAGGGCTTCCCTTTCTGTTCAAGCTGCGCTTGACCCAAGGGGTCAAGAAGACCATCGAGCGTCTCATGCGCGGGGCATCCTGGACCAATGCTGGGCAGGGCTGGCAAGGGGCGGAGACGAGCCTGCGGCTGCAGGGCTGGAGCCGGGCACGCCGCACGGTGGTGTTGCGCCGTCAAATCCGCGCCGATCTGGCCATGGTCGATCAGAGCGATCCCGAGCAGCTGCGCCTGAGCTTTGCCGAGCTCACCGATGACACCAGCGTCTACGAGTACGCCGTCCTGGTGACCTCGTTGACCGGCGAGATCCTCACCATCGCGCAGCTCTATCGCGACCGCGCCGATGCCGAGAACGTCTTCGACGAGCTCAAGAACCATTGGGGTTGGGGTGGCTTCACCACCCAGGACCTCAAGCGCTGCCGCTTCATGGCCCGCATCACCGCGCTCATCTACAACTGGTGGAGTCTGTTCGTGCGCCTGGCCGATCCCGACCAGCACACCGAGGCGATCACCAGCCGCCCGCTGTTGTTGCATGCCCCGGCCCGCTTGACCCGTCATGGCGGACAGACCCGCATCACCATCAGCCACCCCCATGCCGAGGTCGACTGGGTCCAGGACGCCTGCCGCGGCATCGCCGAGTTCTTCAAGACCCTGCGCCAAACTGCGGAGCAGTTGACGCGCCTGCAACGCTGGCGCGTCGTGCTCTCACGCGCCCAGGTGAAATACCTCGGGGGGCGCCAGTTACACGCTTCGATCCCGCTGCCCGCGCCGCCGTAAACGAATCGCTGCTCCGCTCCCGTGGATTTCGCGGCCGGAGAACGGCACGCGACGGGCCTCAACTGCCGTTTTTAGGATCACTGCTGACCCTCTCGCCCTTCCCCAATGCGCGGGATTGGGTCGCCTCAGCGCCGGCGTCTTGCGGATCGCGACGGCAGCATCGCGGTGGTGCCGCCCGGGGCGAGTCCGGCAACG
>JBGSUY010000736.1:0-1925 GCA_041753195.1 Chromatiaceae bacterium | reverse complement strand
GAGCTCGGCCATGGAATCGATCACCGCATCGGGCTCGGCGGTGCGGATGTCCTGGCCGTGGTTGTAGCCGTAGCTCATGCAGACGATGGAGAAGCCCGCGGCCCGGGCCGCCTTCACGTCGCTCACCGAGTCGCCGATCATCAGGGCCGCTGCGGGCTCCACCCCGAAGTGGGCCGCCGCGTGGAGGAGTGGCGCCGGATGGGGCTTCTTCTCCGGCAGGGTGTCCCCGCTCACCACCAGTGTGAAGGCGTCCCGGACGCCGAGGTCCTTGAGCAGGGGGAGGGTAAACTGGGCGGCCTTGTTGGTGACGCAGCCCAGGGGATAGCCACAGGTCAGCAGGTAGTCCAGCCCCTCCCTCACGCCAGGGTAGAGCATGGAGCGCTTGGAGGTGTTCTCCGCATAGAGCTCCAGGAAGATCGGGTAGGCCCGGTCGAAATCCGCGTCGCTCGGCTCCCCATCCAGGGACCCGGTCAGGGCCCGGCGCACCAGCCGCTCCACCCCGTTGCCCACCCAGTTGCGTACCGCCGCCTCTCCGTGGGGCGGGCGTCCCAGCCGGACCATCAGCTCATCCACGCAATAGGCCAGGTCCGGGACGCTGTCCACCAGGGTCCCGTCCAGGTCGATGAGGATCATTGCGGGCTTAATCGGCGGGCGCAGCATGCGGGTACGGCTCCTGGTGGACTGGGATGCGGGCCGCGGCGGGTCAGCGGCTCACCGCCGCCATGGCCTCGCGCATCTGGCGGATGATGGTGTCGTAGCGGTGGGGGTCGCCGTCGCGGCCCTTGCCGAAGATGCCGGAGCCGGAGACGAAGGTGTCGGCCCCCGCGGCCTTGATCTCGGCGATGTTGTCCGCCTTCACGCCGCCGTCGATCTCCAGGCGGATGTCGAGCCCCGAGTCGTCGATGAGCTTGCGCACCTGACGCAGCTTGTCCAGGGCCGAGGGGATGAACCCCTGGCCGCCGAAGCCGGGGTTGACCGACATGAGCAGGATCATGTCGCACTTGTCCAGCACGTAGTCGAGGTAGGACAGGGGGGTCGCCGGATTGAACACCAGACCCGACTTGCAGCCCTCGTTACGGATGAGCTGGAGGGTGCGGTCGACGTGCTCGCTGGCCTCCGGGTGGAAGGTGATGTAGGTGGCCCCGGCGGCGGCGAAGTCGGGCACGATGCGGTCCACCGGCTTCACCATCAGGTGGACGTCGATCGGGGCCGTGACACCGTGCTTGCGCAGGGCCTCGCATACCAGCGGCCCGATGGTCAAGTTGGGGACATAGTGATTGTCCATCACGTCGAAATGGACGATGTCCGCCCCGGCGGCGAGGACGTTGTCGACCTCCTCGCCGAGCCGGGCGAAGTCCGCGGACAGGATGGAAGGTGCGATGAGATCGGTCGCCATGGGGTCCTCCGAGGATTTCACTGGCCGATCCGCCACTTCGCCGGCCAGAGATGCGATCTGAAAGGGGCCTCACTCTAACCCAAGTGAGGGTGTTTTTCACCCCGGGGCTTGGCCCCTGGGACGCATCATCTGGGCCCCAGTGGGCGACCTCAGGCGGCCCGTGCCCGCGTGATGGTCTCGTAGGCACGGCGGATCTCCTGGGTGCGCTGGGAGGCGAGCTTCAACGCCTCCTCGGGCGCCCCGCGTGCCATGAGCTTGTCCGGGTGGTGGCGGTTCATGAGCCGGCGATAGGCCCGTTTCACCTCCGCCTCGGTCGAGCCTGGCTCCACCCCAAGGGTCGCGTAGGCCCCCGCCAGGGACTGGCCGCCGACGGCACCGCTTCGCCCGTCCCTACTACCCGGGCCTCGTCCTGAGGGACCCGGGTCAGCGGACCCGCCTCCTGGCCAGGCCCCGTTGAGAACCCGCTGCTGCAGTAGGATCAGGCGCTCCAGGCGACCGAAGGTGTGGGTCGGGACCTGGAGCGCGCAGA
>JBGSUY010000735.1:0-3389 GCA_041753195.1 Chromatiaceae bacterium | reverse complement strand
CTGCTGTAGCCCATGAGCCCGATGCGCCACACCTTGCCCGCCAGGGCCCCCAGACCGGCCCCGATCTCCAGGTTGTACCGCGTGAGCAGCCGGCCGCGCAGGGCCGCCTCGTCCACGCCGCCGGGAATCGCCACCGCATTGAGCTGAGGCAGGCGCTCGGCCTCCGGCACCACCAGTTCCAGCCCCAGGGTCTCGAGACCGGCGCGCAGGGCCAGGTGGTTGCGCCGATGGCGCGCCCAGGCGTTCTCGATCCCCTCCTCGGCGAGCATCACCAGGGCCTCGTGGAGGCCATAGAGTGCGTTGACCGGGGCCGTATGGTGATAGGTCCGCTTCTGCTCCCCGCCCCAGTAGCCGAGCACCAGGTTGAGGTCCAGGAACCAGCTCGGCACCGGGGTGGAACGGTGGCGCACCCGTTCCAGGGCCCGCTCGCTGAAGGTCAGGGGGGACAGGCCCGGGGTGCAGGAGAGACATTTCTGGGAGCCGGAATAGACTGCGTCCAGACCCCAGGCGTCCACCTCCAGCTCAGAGCCCCCGAGCGAGGTGACGGCGTCCACGATGGTCAGGCAGTCGTAACGGCGGGCGATCTCGGCGAGCAGGCGGGCATCGGACATGGCCCCGGTGCTGGTCTCCGCGTGGACGAAGGCGAGCAGCCGGGCCTGCGGATGGCGATGCAGCGTGTCCTCCACCTGGTCCGGGTCCACCGCCCGACCCCAGGTCCCTCCCACCAGGATGGGCACCCCGCCCAGGCGCTCGACGTTCTGCCTCATGCGCCCGCCGAAGACCCCGTTGACGCAGACGACGACCTGGTCCCCAGGCTCCACCAGGTTGACGAAGCAGGTCTCCATGCCAGCGGAGCCAGGGGCGGAGACCGGCATGGTCAGGTCGTTCTGGGTGCGAAAGGCGTAGCGTAGCAGGTCCTTCAGCTCGCCCATCATGGCCACGAAGCGCGGGTCCAGATGCCCGATGGTGGGACGGGCGAGGGCCGCCAGGATCCGCGGGTGCACGTCGGCTGGACCTGGCCCCATGAGGATGCGCGCGGGCGGATGGAAGGGGCTGAAGCGCATGGCGGATCCCGCAAGGCGGCGCGGCCTTGACGCGTTGAATCAGTTGAGTGGGCGGGCGAGTATAGGATTACGCGCCCAGGCGTCACAAGGAGGCCGCCCGCGCTTGGCTCGGCATCGATCGAATCGGTGTCGCCACCCTGCCCCGGCAGGGCGAAGGGCAGGAGGGGGTTGAGGCCAGCCGTCCTGCCGGCGTGAGCCAACTCGGCTTGGACCTTCGACCCCCACCCCACCCCTTCCCCCTGTCCGGGGGAGAGAGTAAGGAGAGTCGGGGACGCCTCATGCCCACTACCTTGGGTTTATTCGCGTTGCCTTGCGGACATCGACACCGCGAGGGGACCAATGACCAAAGCCTGCCCGACGGACAATGCGCCAAGATGGGAATCCCGTGCGGAGCCCCCCCTCGCTCGGATCGCGGACGCCATTGCCGATTGGGACTGGTGCGTCGATCGGGAGTGGTGCGTCTCGCCGGGGTTCCTATCGCCCGAGGAGGTCTCGGCCCTAAGGGTCGAAGCGACAGCGTCGCGGACCCAGGGGGCTTTAGTCTAGACCGGCTGGCGTCGGTCGGGGTCACGGGCTCGCCGTTAAGCCCGGGGTGCGGTCGGGCCAAATCATTGGGTGGATCCGGAGTACAGCGGCGCGGCGATTCGGGGTTATCTCGCCCGTCTGAATGCACTGCGGCAGGCCCTGAATCGGGAACTCTTCCTGGGCCTGGAGGACTTCGAGGGACACCTGGCCATCTACCCCCCGGGAGCTTCCATCGCCGCCACCTAAACCAGTTTCGCGGGGGTGGAGCGCCGTACCCTGAGCTGCATCCTTTATCTGAACTCCGACTGGCAACCGGACTACGGCGGCGCCCTCCGGATCTACGTCGATCCCTCGGACCCGGACCGATTCGCACAGGTCGCGCCTGAAGGCGGCACCCCAGTGACCTCCTTGAGCGCCAGCTTCGAGCATGAGGTGTTGTCGGCGCGGCGGGGGCGACTCAGCCTCACCGGCTGGCTGCGCCAACGCGGCTAGCTCGAACCCGGGCACCGGGCCTCAGGGATCCCGTCGGTCGGCGAGCCCGGTCAGCTCCCACAACCGCTCCAGCTCCTCGCGCAGACGGGCCACTTCCACTTCAAGCGCCTCGATGCGGGCTCCCTGCCCGCCCCCTCCAGGGGCAGCCGATCCGCTTACCGCCGAGGCCGGGACGGCGTCCGCCAGCGGCATACCAGAGAGCAAATGGGCGAAGCGCTCCTCCCGGCGGCCGGGCAGCCGCGGCAGCTCCATGACCAGGGCCGGGGAACGTTCCATCAGGGCTCGCAGGGTGTCGCCGACCGCCCCCAGGTCCGGGAAGTCGGCCATACGGGCGGTGTTGATCCGCAGCTCACCGAGGGTCTGGGGACCCCGCAGCATGAGCACCGCGAGGACCGCCTGCTCCTCCCGGCTCAGGTGGTAGGTACCCACCATCTTGTGGTCGTAACGTTCGGTGCGGCCCGAGAAGCTCGCATGGATCATGCCCCGGTCGCGCAGTTGATTGACCGTGTGGCCCACCTCACCGGTCTCGAGCTGCATCACCGGGTGGCGGCTGCTCTTCTGGTTGCAGGCGCTGACCAGGGCATTGAGGGTCAGAGGGTACTGCTCCGGGGTGGTGCGCTGCTTCTCCATCAGACAGCCGATGACCCGCGCCTCGAGGGGCGTGAGCTCGACGGGCGTCAAGGGTGAGCCGGAACGGCCGGCGGCGACTTGCTCTGTCATGGAAGGTCGATCTCGTTTTGGAGGAACCCGATCTCGTTTTGGAGGAACCGGCCCAATGCGGGGGGTGGGAGTCAATCCAGCGGCAGCACCCGTAGCTCCACCTGGCCCTGGGTGTCCCGGCGCCCTTGGGCCCCGTAGGCAAGCCCACCCGTTTGGGCCTGGTCGGATTCGTGGCTGGCGCCGACGGTGATCCAGTCCCCGAGGCGACCTTCGACCCGGCTGCTTAAGCTCCCGCTGTCGATGGCACCGCCCCGCCCGGGGGAGGCCGAGCGGGTCTCGATCTCCAGGGTCACCCGGTCACCCAGGACCCGGGGGACCACGGTGAAGCCGCTCTCGGAGCGCCAGTAGGCTTGCCCCTGCCGCATTCGGGCGCCACCGGGCCCGATCTCCAGCTCCTGGTAGGCCAGCGGCTGGTCCCAACCAGTCATGATGAAGGCCGGATGCCCGTCCAGGGCGCGCACCTCCTGAGTCAGGTCGCGCTCCGCACGGCTGCGTCCGGCGGACGCGATGACCTGGGTGCCCTCGGGTCCCGGCGGACCGACCCGGACGCGACCCCGCGTCTCGCCACTGCCGAAGGGCTCGTAGATC
>JBGSUY010000734.1:0-2596 GCA_041753195.1 Chromatiaceae bacterium | reverse complement strand
GGGCGATGCGCTCGCGCAGCCGCGGGTCGAAGGGCCTGGGGATGATGTAATCGGCCCCGAAGCTCAAGGCGTCGACGCCGTAGGCCGCCAGCACCTCCGGGGGCACTGGCTCGCGCGCCAGATCACGCAGGGCGTGGGCCGCGGCGATCAGCATCTCCTCGTTGATGCGTGAGGCACGCACATCCAGGGCCCCGCGGAAGATGAAGGGAAACCCCAGCACGTTGTTGATTTGATTTGGGTAGTCGCTGCGGCCCGTGGCCATGATCAGGTCGTCCCGCACCTCCTTCGCAACCGCGGGGCGGATCTCGGGGATGGGGTTGGAAAGGGCGAAGATGACGGGGCGCTGGGCCATGGCGGCGAGCATCTCGGGGCTCACCAGGTCGGGCCCCGACACGCCGATGAAGACGTCGGCCCCGGCCATGGCATCCGCCAGGGTTCGCCGCTCGGTGTCGGCGGCGACCCCGAACTTGTAAGGATTGAGGTCCTTGCGCCCGAAATGGATGACCCCTTGACGGTCCACCGCATAGATGTTCCGGCGGTGGGCGCCCAGGCTCAGCAGGAGTCGTATGCCCGCGATCCCCGCGGCACCCGCGCCCAGCACCACGATGCGCGCGTCCTCCAGAGTCTTGCCCTGGAGCTCCAGGGCGTTGAGCAGACCGGCGGCGATGATCACGGCGGTCCCGTGCTGGTCGTCGTGGAAGACCGGGATGTCGAGCTGCTCGATCAGGGCCTGCTCGATCTCGAAGCAGTGGGGGGCCGCGATGTCCTCCAGGTTGATCCCGCCAAAGGTGGGGGCGATCCTCATCACGGTCTCGATGAGCTCCTGGGGATGCTCCGCCTGCACCTCGATGTCGAAGCAGTCGATGTCGGCGAAGTGCTTGAACAGCACCGCCTTGCCTTCCATCACCGGTTTGCCCGCCAGGGAGCCCACGTTGCCAAGCCCCAGCACCGCGCTGCCGTCGGTGATGACCGCCACCAGGTTGCCCTTGTTGGTGTAGCGATACGCCAGGTCCGGATCGGCATGGATGCGGCGCACCGGCTCCGCCACTCCCGGGGTGTAGGCGAGCGAGAGGTCACGCTGGGTCTCCGCGGGCTTGGTCACCTGGACACCGATCTTCCCGGGGCGGGGCTCGGCGTGATAGCGGAGGGCCTGGTCGTTAATGTCGGCGTCGCGGTGAGGCAAGGGGGAATCTCCGGCTGGAAGTCATCGGTTCGGGCGCTCGGCCATCGAGTCCGATGGGGGACCCCGGGATCCAGGGTCCGCCACAAGGGCTGGATGCCGGATCCTAATTATGGGCCTGTTGCGGGCCCATAGTGCCAGAGGTAGCTCAGCGGAGGGAGCTATTCGCAGGATTGGGACGCCAAATGGAGCCACCCAGCACCCAGCGGCCCTGGGCCCGGAATGCAGCGCCGTCGAAGGGTTGGCCAGGTTATTGAGGACCCGGGTCGCTGGGCACGAACCCTGGAATCCCGACGCGTCGCGGGGACGCCCGCAGGTTAGTCCGGACCGCGCCGGGCGGCACGGGGCCTGATCTCAATGGGGTTTCAACGGGCGTACTTGCGGCGGAACTTGTCGACGCGCCCGGCGGTGTCAACGATCTTCTGCTTGCCCGTGTAGAAGGGATGGCAGGCGGAACACACCTCGATGTGCATGTCTTTGCCCAGGGTGGAACGGGTGGTGAACTCGTTGCCGCAGCTGCACACCACCTTGACGTCTCCGTAAGCTGGGTGGATTCCTTCTTTCATGACCAACCTCTTTGCCCTGCGGAGGGCCACTGACCTTGCGAAACGAGGTAAAATAGCATTCTCAGTGCGCCGGAACAACAGGCGGCCACGAAATTTTAGACCAGGAAGCGTCCCACGAGCTCGTCGGCGAAGGCGCGTCCAAGCTCGGTCGGCTCCAGATGCTCGGCATCCGCCCGCAACAGGCCGTCGTCAATGGCCGCGGCCATCAGCGGCGAGATCCGGGACCAGGGCAACCCTGTGGCCGACTCGAACAGCGACCGCTCGAAACCGTCGGTGAGCCGGAAGGCATTCAGAGCGAACTCGACGACGAGATCCTCCTCGTCAAGGATCCGCTCGCTGCTGGCCCAGCCGCCCGGCGGCGCCGCCAGATAGGCGCTCGGATGGCGGAGCTTGGCCCGGCGGCAGACGCGGCCGCTCCCCGGGTCCGTGAGCTTGCCATGGGCGCCGGCTCCGATCCCCAGGTAGTCGCCGAAGCGCCAATAATTCAGGTTGTGGCGGCAACACAGCCCCGGCCGAGCAAAGGCGGAGACCTCATACTGGGCGTAGCTCGCGCCCGCCAGTAGCTCGCGCCCTTGGGCTGCGATCTCCGCCGCCAGATCCGGGTCCGGAAGCTCGGGGGGGGCCGCGTGGAAGGCGGTGTTGGGTTCCAGGGTGAGTTGATAATAGGAGATGTGCCCCGGGGCCAGGGCGATCAGCGCCTCCAGGTCCTCTCGGGCCTGCTCCAGGGTCTGCCCGGGCAGGGCGAACATCAGATCCAGGTTGAGGTTGCCGAAGCCGGCGGTCTGGGCCGCCCCGACCGCGGCCCGGGCGGCCGCGGGGTCGTGGATACGGCCGAGACGCCGGAGCTGGT
>JBGSUY010000733.1:0-4694 GCA_041753195.1 Chromatiaceae bacterium | reverse complement strand
CCGGCCCGGATGCACGCGAGGGAGCCCTCGAGCAGGTTGCCGCCCTTGGCTCCGATGGTGGCCCTGGCCCCGTGCTCGAGTGCGCTGAGGGGCAGCCCCGCCAGGGCTCCCAAGGTGCCTAGGGCCGCCATGTTGAGTCGGCCATCCGCCACGCCGTCGGCAATCTCCTTGAGCGGAAGTTGACGTACCGCGGCGCCGCTGCGGGTCAGGACCTCGGGGACCGGCTCCCCTTTGGCGTCTGTGACTATCAGGGACCCGGCGTCGAGCGGCAGCTCGTCGACGAAGCGGTGGACGTTGTTCCAGTCCAGGCCCACCAGCATGTCGAAGCGGTCCCCCATGCACCCCACTGGCAGGGCGCCGAAACGGACCATGGCGGCGGACTCGCCGCCGCGGATCTGAGGTCCGGCGGAGCGGGTCAGCAGCCCGTAGTAGCCCGCCCGGGCCACCGCCGCGAGCAGGATGAGGCCGGTGGTGACCGCCCCGCTGCCGCCCGATCCGGTGATGGCGATGCAGGTGCCTCGGGTCTGGGCCTCAGGGTTGTCCATGGGTCCCCCGCCTGCCGGCCGCGCTGGGTTGAGCTTCGCGGATCATAGCCGGGTGAGCCCTCGGGGGACTAGATCGACAACGGCCCCGGGGCGCGCGGCCCGATGCCCGGGTCAGGGTGCTGGCCTGTCAGAAGGTATCGCCGTTCCAGCCGAAGAGATGCCGCGGCGGGCTGGAGAAGGCGATATAGACCCGCTCGGCGGGCACCCCCAGGACCTCCTCCACCAGGTTGCACAGGGTGCGCGAGTAATGCGCGGTGCGTTCCTCCGGCAGGCCCAGGCTGATGAGCTCCAGGAAGGCGGTGCCCGCCGCGGTGCCGGCGAACAGCATATCGCGCCCGTCCTCCAGGATCACCATCACGTAGGATTCCGGCTTGCCGAGCATCTCGGCGACCGTGCCGGAGGCGCGGGTGAGCAGCTCAGCCCGGCCCTCGGACGGGACCTGGGTATTGGTCAAGATACGCAACGTCGGCACGGCTGGACCCTCGTCTGTGTTGGCTCATGTCGCTCGGGGCTCGGGGATTCAACGGGGCGGCCGAGTCCTCATGCCCTGCGCGTTCTAAAGCACCCGGTGGCCGGTTGCAAGAACCGGCCCCCCAGGCGTCATACTGTCAATGCCTTGCCGCCGTCGTCATTCCGGCGTCTCGACCAGCACCTGGGTGAGGTGATGCCGGTCGGCCCATTGTTCTAAATGCCAGCCGTGGGCATCGAAGCTGAACCAGTTTAGGGCGCAGTTGGGCACCACGAAATCCCGCGAGGCCTCCAGCGGGCGGCCGGTCGCCTCTCGATAGAGGATGTCCAGCACCCCGCCGTGGCTGACGGCGCAGAGGGTCTCCCCGCTGTGGTGGCGGATCATCCAGTCGATCCCCTCCCGCACCCGGGCGGCGAAGCCGTAGAGGCTCTCCCCGGTCTCGAAATCGTAGTGCGGGTCGCGCGCGACGTAATGCCCGTAAGCGGCTGGATAGCGCTCCGCCCCCTCGGCCGCCGTGATCCCCTGGAAGATCCCGTAATGGCGCTCCCGCAACTGGGGCAGGGGCCGCACCTCGAGACCCTCCCGCTCCGCGAGGGCCAGGGCGGTCTCCATGGCCCTTCCCAGGTCGCTGCTGTATACGGTGCTGAAGCGGTGATGGCCGGCGTTGTAGGCCATTGCCAACGCCTGGGCGCGCCCGGTCGCGTTGAGGGGAACGTCCGTATGGCCCTGGATGCGACGCTCGAGGTTCCAGTCCGTCTCGCCGTGACGGACGATACAGATACGTGTGGTCATAGGCACCGGTTGCCGACGCTGCATCGGGCTCAGGGCCTCAGGTCCGATGGCAGCACGGACTCGCGATGCCAGGCGTCCGGGGTATGGACCAGCAACTCGCCCCGGTCCTCATGCCACTGCGCCAGCACCGAGCGGTGGGTCTGGCGCCCATCGACCGCCATGTGGTGCTCCGCGGGACGGTGGGTATGGCCGTGGATGAGTCGGTTGGCCTGAAAGCGGCGCAGGTAGCGGGCCACGGTCTGCTCGTTCACGTCCATGATCTCCGCCGGCTTCTCGGCGGTGGCGGCGCCGCTTTTGCGTCGATAGTTCGCCGCCATGGCCCGCCGGCGGTCCAGGGACTTCCAGAGAAACAGGCGCCTCACCAGCGGGTTGCGGATGCGGCGCCGGAAGCGCTGGTAGGCCAAGTCGTCGGTGCAGAGTAGATCGCCGTGCATCAGCAGCACCGGCTCGCCATTAAGGGCGACCCGGGTTGGGTCCCGCAGGAGGGTGCAGCCAGTGTCGCGGCAGAAGGCGCGGCCGATCAGGAAGTCCCGATTGCCGTGCATGAGGGCGCAGTCGGTCCCGCTGGCGGTGAGGTCACGCAGGGCGGTGCGGATCTCGGGGTAGGGGGGGGTGTCGTCATCGTCGCCGACCCAGGCATCGAAGAGATCCCCCAGGATGTAGAGCCGTCGAGCCTGCCGGGCCCGGTCCCCGAGGAAGTTCAGGAAGAGCCGAATGGTGGCGGGGCGCTCCGGGGCCAGGTGGAGATCGGAGATGAACAGGGTTTCGGCGGGGAGGGGCCGAGGGCCGAGGGCCGAGGGCCCCGGGGTCGGGGAAGCCCCTGTCTGATCAACGGCCTGGGCCATGGGATCGAAGGATCGCGAGGGATTAGGGGAGGATCTCAGCGCGCTCGATGATCACGTCCGCCTTCGGGACGTCCTGGTGGCCGTGGCGGCTGCCGGTGCTGACCCCCTTGATGGCATTGACCACCTCCATGCCTTCCACCACCCGTCCGAAGACGCAGTAGCCCCAGCCGTCCTGGCCCGGATGGTCGAGGAAGCCGTTGTCCGAGATGTTGATGAAGAACTGGGCGGTCGCGGAGTGGGGCTCCATGGTCCTGGCCATGGCGATGGTGCCCCTGAGGTTCTTGAGGCCATTCTTGGCCTCGTTCTCGATGGGGGCACGGGTGGGCTTAGGGATGAAGTCGGTATTCATCCCGCCACCCTGGATCATGAAGCCGTCGATCACCCGGTGGAAGAGGGTGCCGTCGTAGTGGCCGTCGCGGACATATTGCTCGAAGTTGGCGCAGGTGATGGGGGCCTGGTCCGCGTCCAGATCGATCAGGATGTCGCCATGGTTGGTGGTGAGCTTGATCATTGGGTCTCCAGTGGATCGCGATTCAGATCCGGTTGTCCTGGCCAGGTCGAGGATCCTGAGTCGGCGCCCGAGGGAGGGCCTGGGATCCGGTATGGTCGGTCATGGTACGGGGATCGGACGCCCCACGAAAGCCGGGGTTGCGCCCGATGCAGCCCGCCTTTGCTACCATGGCGCCCGCAAGATGCCCTTGCCCCCGAGCCCAGGAAGCCCGTCCCGATGCTTGAGATCTACAACAGCTTGACGCGAGAGAAGGCCCCCTTCGCCCCCATCCAGCCCGGCAAGGTCCGCATGTACGTGTGCGGCATGACGGTCTATGACTTCTGCCACCTCGGCCACGCCCGCGTCTTGGTGGTGTTCGACGTGGTCTACCGCTACCTGCGGGCCCTGGGCCTCGATGTCACCTACATCCGCAACATCACCGACATCGACGACAAGATCATCCGGCGAGCGGAAGAGCGCGGGGAGCCCTTCACCGCGCTCACGGAGCGCTTCATCGCCGCCATGCATGAGGACTCGCAGGCCCTCAGCATCCTGCCGCCGACGGACGAGCCCAGGGCCACCGCCCATATTGGGGAGATCTTGCGGATGATCGAGGCCCTGATCGACCGCGGCCACGCCTATGTGGCCGACAATGGGGACGTCTACTACGGGGTCGGGACCTTCCCGGGCTATGGGCGGCTCTCCGGCAAGGACCCGCGGGACCTGCGTTCCGGGGCCCGGGTGGAGATCGGCGAGTCCAAGCGGGACCCTTTGGACTTCGCGCTGTGGAAGGCCGCCAAGCCCGGGGAGCCCGCCTGGGATTCCCCCTGGGGCCCAGGTCGCCCCGGCTGGCACATCGAGTGCTCCGCCATGTCCACCTGTGCCCTGGGCAATCACTTCGACATCCATGGGGGCGGGGCTGACCTGCAGTTCCCCCACCACGAGAACGAGATCGCCCAGTCCGAGGGGGCCACGGGGGAGCCCTTCGTCAACGTCTGGATGCACAACGGATTCGTGCGGGTGAACGAGGAGAAGATGTCCAAGTCCCTGGGCAACTTCTTCACGGTGCGGGAGATACTCGCGCGCTACCGGCCCGAGGAGGTGCGGTACTTCATCCTAACCAGCCACTACCGCAGCCCGCTCAACTACGACGACGAGCACCTAGACAACGCCCGGGCGGCCCTGACCCGGCTCTACACCGCCCTGCGGGGGCTTCCCAAGGCGGGGCTCTCGGGCGGTGAGGCGTTCAGGGAGCGCTTCCACGCCGCCATGGACGATGACTTCAACACCCCGGTGGCACTCTCGGTCCTATTTGACCTGGTGCGGGAGATCAATCGGGTGCGTCCTCAGGATGAGGCCGCGGCGGCGGCCTTAGGGGCGGAGCTGCGGGCCCTGGGTGGAATCCTCGGCCTCCTTCAGGCGGACCCAGAGGCCTACCTGCGAGGATCGGGCGCCGGCGGGACCGCCGGTCTCGGCGACGGTGAAATCGAGGCCCTGATCGCGGAGCGCCTCGCCGCCCGCAAGGCCAAGGACTGGGCCCAGATCGGAAGAGC
>JBGSUY010000732.1:0-9108 GCA_041753195.1 Chromatiaceae bacterium | reverse complement strand
ATCACCGGCGACCACACCGCCACCGCCGCGGCCATTGCCCGGGAACCGGGGTTGCAGGGCGAGGTGATGAGCGGCGCCGAGCTGGACGCGGTGTCCGCCCACGAGCCCTCGGCAACCATCGGGTGGCGGTGTTCGGCCGCGTCGCCCTGGAGCACAAGGTCAAGATTGTCGCCGCCCTTAAGGAACGCGGCCATACCGTGGCCATGACCGGCGACGGCGTAAACAACGCCCCGGCCCGAACGACCGCCGACATCGGCGTGGCCATGGGCATCACCGGCACGAAAGTCAGCTTCATGGCCGCTACCACTTGGCCGGGCTCCCTCTGGCTGCTGCCTCCTGGCCGGCGCGACCGGCCTCGGACTGTGGTTGGCACGGCGACGCCGGCAGGCCGACTTTACTGCTCTTGGCCCTGCTGGGGGCCACGGCCCTCCCCAGGCGGTGGTCCGCGGGGATCTAGGCCAGGGGCCCCACGCCTGTTAGGATCCCGGCGCAAAGATCGCGTCCACAGGGACCAGCCATGCACCAATTTGTCACGACCCTCGTCCTACTGATTGCCTGGTTTCAACCACTCCCGACCCTGGCGGGAGAGCAGTTGCTCCCTGGGGCCCTGGAGGAGGTCGCGGAGCTCCCCATTAATCCGGGCAACCTGGCGGCGACGGCGGAGGGGCGGGTCTTCGCCACGGTGCACCAGTTTCGGCGCGCCGATGCCCAGCTGATCGAGATCACGGGTCCAGATGGCTATAGGCCCTGGCCCGACGCGGCATGGAACGGTCCCTTCGGATCGGGACCGCACGTGCTCAACAGCCCGCTCGGCATCGCCATCGACCGCGAACAGCGCCTGTGGGTGATCGACAACGGCTTGGGGGACCCACCCCAGACGCCCAAGCTACTTGCGTTCTCCCTGGCCAATGGCAGGCAAGCCTTCCGCTACGATTTCCCCCCCGAGACGGGTCCAGTCGGGAGCTTCCTCAACGACCTCGCCGTGGACGACGAACGGGGCTTCGTGTACATCGCGGATGTGGGAGGAGACCATGAGCCGGCGCTGGTCACCTTGGACCTCAACACCCAGACCTCGCGGCGTTTCAGCACCTCGCTGGCCCTCCAAGCGGAGGATCTGGACCTTGTGGTCGAAGGGCGGGTGATCGGAACCCGGGGCGATGACGGGCAGGTCAAGCCCGCCCGCATCGCGGTCAACCCCATCACCCTGTCTGCGGACGGGGAGACCCTCTACTTCGGGGCCATGAACGGGAAGACGTGGTACCGGGTCCCGGCGCACCTGCTACGGGAAGGGGCCGGCGACGAGGCGATTGCCGGAGCCATCGAGGTCGCGGGGCCCAAGCCCATTTCAGACGGTGCCTCAACCGACGCCGAGGGGAACCACTACTTCACGGACCTAGGGGAGAATGCCATCACCGTTCTGCACCCCGACGGCAAGCTGGAGACCCTGGTGCGGGACGACCGTCTGCTATGGCCGGATGCGCTCAGCTTCGGCGAGCCCGGGTGGCTCTATATCGCCGTCAATCAGCTCCACCGGGCGCCGGCCCTGAACGGTGGTGTCGAGGGGGCCGAGCCGCCGTTTCGGATCCTGCGGGTCTACACGGGCACCGAAGGGATCGCGGGCCGATGAGGCCAGACCTTACCTGGATCCCGCGTGACCGCCACGACGCCCCTGCAGCTCTTCGGTGCCCTGGTGGACTCCCCCGCCTGGCCCGCCCTGCGGCTGGTGCTGCACCTGGGGCTCTTCCTGACCGCCCTGCTCGTCCTCAAGGGGGTCCTCCAGCTGGCGTACGGCGTCGGACCAGGGGCACGGCGCAAGAGCCCCCACCCATGGCATCCGACCCTATCCGCCCCCTTGATCCTGCTGGTCCTGCTGTTTGCCGCCGTGCTGATCCACCAGGCCAGTTGGCAGCTCACGGGGCTCTTCCGCCCCCAGTTCGTGGCCTTCATGCAGTCCCACGACCGACGCGAGTTCAACCCGGCCCACCGCATTCAGCGGGGGCGCATCCTGGATCGCCAGGGTGAGGTGCTGGCCTACAGCCAGGAGCATGGTGGCCAGGTGTTTCGGGTCTACCCCCATGGATCGGCCTTCGCCCATGCGGTGGGCTACAGCCACCCGCGCTACGGGACCACCGGCGCCGAGGCGGCGGCCAATGCCCGGCTCAACGGCGGTGCCCCCGAACAGATCGCCTCCTGGGGCGAGCTGGGCCGGCAGTTGGTCACCGGGGACAAGCGCCCCCGGGGTCAGGACCTTGTGCTCACCCTGGACGCCCGACTTCAGGGGATCGCCATCAAGGGCCTGGGCGACCGGCACGGGGCTGCGGTGCTGCTGCGCCCAAAGGACGGCGCCGTGCTGGCCCTGGTGAGCACCCCCGCGTTCGACCCCAACCAGGTAGGACCCGCCCTCTTCCAGACCCCACCAGCCGATACACCCCTGCTGAACCGGGCCACCCAGGGGCTCTACCCGCCCGGGTCGGTGTTCAAGGTCGTCCTGGCGGCCCTGGCGCTTGAGTCCGGCTTCATTGGCACCATCGATTGCCCCCTGGGGGGCTATACCACCTCGCGCCACTACCCGCCGATCCGGGACCACGGCTTCTATACCGCACGCGAGGCGGGGCGGGCCTGGCGCGGCCATGGACGGCTAGACCTGGAGGACGCCTTCACCGAGTCTTCCAATGTCTTCTTCGCCCAGCTGGGGGTGCGCCTTGGACACGACGCACTCTTCTCCATCGGGAAGCGGTTCCTGTTCGACCGCCAGGTCCGACTCTACCCCGGCACCAGCCGCTCCGGAACCATGAGCACGGGGCGGATCCCTCGGCTCAGGCACTCGGATCTTTACGGCCTGGCCCAGGTCTCCATCGGCCAAGGACGCATCCTGGCCACCCCGGCCCACATGGCCCTGGTCGCGGCGGCGGTGGCCAACGGAGGCGTCGCCATGCGCCCGCGACTGATCGCCGACGAGCCCCCGGAGCCCCTGGGGGAGCTCATGTCCAGCGGCACGTCTCGGCGTCTGACCCGAATGATGCGCCGGGTGGTGACCGACGGCACCGGCCGCGGCATCGACATACCGGGACTCTCCATCGCCGGCAAGACCGGGACCGCGCAGAACCCCCGGGGGCCGGCCCATAGTTGGTTCATCGGATTCGCGCCCGCCGAGGCACCGGAGCTGGCGGTGGCGGTGCTGGTGGAGCACGGGGGCTATGGCTCCCGCAGTGCCGCGCCCATCGCCCGAGACCTCCTGGTGGCCGGGGTCGCCCAGGGGGTCGGCCCTTGAGCACTTCCCCCCAGACCCTGGACCTCGGCGCGGCCTGGGCGTGGCGCCGCTCTGAGCGCAACCTCCTCCTGGCCTCTCTGGGCTCCGTCGCCATCGGCTTCCTGCTGGTGCTGGGGTCCAGGCACGCGACCGGGCATCCCCTGGCGTCCGCGGACCTTCAGCCTCTGCTGATTTACGGGACGAGCCTCGCCGGACTCCATCTGGCCCTTGTGGCCCTGGGACATCGGGGAGACCAAATCCTGGTGGCCGTGGTCGGCTTCCTCGCCGGACTTGGCCTGTTGGCCCAGACCCGTATGGGGACCCTGGACCGGTCTGGTGCCCTGGTACCCGGCGATCTGCTCCTTCCCCTGGGGCTCCTGGTCATGCTGGCCACCACGGGCGTCTTCATGAGCGGACGTCACCGCCTGCTTTCCCGGGGCTTCTGGGTCTGGGGCGCCTTGTCGCTCGCCCTGGTGGCCCTGCTCCTCGCCAGCGGTCAGCGTTTCCGGGGGGCGGTGTTTGGTGTCGGGTTGATCACGCCCACCGAGCTGCTCAAGGTGACCGTCGTGCTCTTCCTGGCCGGGTTCCTGGATCGACACGCCAGGGCGCTGGGGCGCTGGCACCCCCGATACCCCGTGCCACCCTGGGAGCCCCTGTGGCAGCTGGCGGCCTTTTGGATCGTCCTGACCGCGCTGCTGTTGATCCAACGGGACCTGGGGATGGTGGCCATCCTGAGTATCCCCCTCCTGACCTTGGTGGTGATGGGGAGCGGCCGGATCGGCTATCTGGTCTACGGGTTGCTGGGGGCCTTGAGCCTCGGCTACCTGGTGCTCGGGGTCTTCGACCATGGGGGACGCCGCGTGGCCGCCTGGCTGGATCCCTTTCAGGACCCGACGGGGGACGGCTGGCAGATACTGCAGGGGCTTTCGGGGATGTACGCGGGCGGACTCTGGGGGGAGGGGTTCGGTCGGGGCAACCCCGGCTACACCCCCATCGCCGAGTCGGATTTCATCTACTCGGTCATCGGTGAGGAACTGGGCTTCATCGGCTGCACGGTGGTGGTGCTCGCCTACCTGATCCTGTTCCAGCGGGGCTTGCAGATCTCCGAGCAGAGCCGTTGCGGCTTCGGCCGGCTCCTCGCCGCCGGGCTGACCGCCATTCTCGCCACCCAGACCTTCCTCAACGTCGCGGGCGTGACCAAGCTCATCCCGCTGACCGGCGTCACCCTACCCCTGATCAGCCAGGGCGGCGCCAGCCTGCTCGCCACCTTCGCCGGTCTGGGGCTGCTGCTGGCGGTCTCCGACGGGGCCCCGCCCTCGCCCGCCCGACAGCGCAAGGGGAGCCCAGGGGGAAAGGCCCCCTCGGCATTCCCCTTGCCGGCGCCAAAGAAGCGACGGGCGCCCAGACGGGCGGCCGCAAAGGGGAGGAATTGACCCGCCGGGACTTAGCGGTTAAGTGAACAAGGGAAGAGGGAGAGGGCGAGCGGGACGGTCGAGTCTTCTGGATCGGGTGGATCGAGGCTCAGTCGGCGAGCGGCTAGCTGCCGCTCCTGCGATCCGGCGCAATCGTCTCGCGCCTCAGCACCAATCCGAGCCCTGCCAGCAGTCGCGCGGAGGCCGGGAGCAGGCCCAGTCGAATAGGACGCCTGGCGGCCTTTATGCGAGTAAAGGGTGTACTGTCGCGACCAAGGGCCTCACAGATCACCTGGGCGGTGCTGGCCCCCGTTTCGCAGCGCGCGCGGTAGGGCGCTACGGTGTGCGGAGCCATCAGCCGCACCTCATGCCCGAGGCTCGCCAGCTCCTGCCCCCACCGGTGCGCGGTCCCGCAGGACTCCAAGCCAATCACACACCGGGGGAGCCGTGCGAAGGTCTCCTGAAGCGCTCCGCGGCGGACCGTCTTCCGCAGCACCACTTCTCCCTCGTTGTCGACCCCGTGGAGCTCGAACACCCTCTTTGAGACATCCAAGCCGATCCGCTTCGCTTCCATTCCAAAACCCCCACCGTAAGGCTGAATTTCACCGTCCGAGGATGGCGCAACGTGTCAAGTGACGTTTCGTCGGCCCTCCGATACCACTCATCCGGAACATTAGCCGGTAGTTGGCCCTGCGGCAAGCCTCAGGGTGCCTAGGTTTTTTTGATGGGGATCGAGCGGGCCCCAGAAATCGGCATCCGATCCAGGCGAATCTTAGGTCGCACAGGGACTTGCGGGGGGGCGGGGCCTTTCCCGTTTTTGCCCGAGAGGAAGGGGTTGCAAGGTCGCGACGACTGCGCGCCACTCTCCAGCGGGCGGTGGGCCTGCCAGTGCCAGCAACTGCTCTGCGTCGTACACGGCCCTCGGCCTCGACACGGCGAGAGGCCCCTGTCAGCGTCTTGTCGCCGCTGACAGCGCCTGGAGAAGCGACCGGAATTGGCGCGGAAACAGGCTCCTGCCGCCTCCGGCCGAGCGCTCGACCTAAGGGGTCGGGCCTGGCCCTGGGCAGGGAGTGGGACCTTCGTTGAGCCAGAGGTCGATGCGACGCTCGTGCTGGAAGTCCTTTTGGAGGATGTCCAGATCGCCGTCGCCGTCGAGGTCGCCGAGCTTGCCCTCGTGGGTTCCGATGCCAGTCGATAGGACTTGCACCTCGAAACCCCCGCGACCGTCACCGTAAAGCACCATTTGCCGGCACGCCGCTCCGGCCCCCGGGGTGTGCATCTCGGCCGTGTAGATGTCAAGGTGACCGTCGCCGTTGGGGTCACCGACCTCCAGGGTGTGGCCGTGGTCCAGATGGGGGATCAGCGTGGTCCGCCGCCAGGCGCCGCCGCGCCATTGGTAGAGGTTGAGTGGCCCTTGTCCATCGCCTGAGGAGAGTACGATCTCCGGGCGACCGCCCTCGATGAGGTCGCCGACCGCCGAGCGCGAAAAGCCGTAGTGGGCGTCGACTGTCTCGGGTGCGAACGTCTTGTCGCGGAGGTGCCTGAACCAGCGACCGCCGCCGACCAAGTCGTCCTTGCCGTCGAGGTCGATGTCGGCCTTGGACAGGCCCTCGCAGCAGGACCCGGACCGCCAGGTCCAGATGGGCACCAGGTCCCACGCCGCCTGTTCGCGTGGCCTTTCTGGGATGTCCGAGAGTATCAACGTTTGCGCCTGCTGGTTCCAGAACGCGAGCTCCGCGGAGCCGTCGCCGTCGAAGTCCCCGATGACCTGGTCATGGTGCTGGTTGCGGCCCCCGTCCTTGATGGTGTGGCGACTCCAGGGCCGCGCCGGGTCATGGTCTGGGTGCGGGTTCTCCCACCACCAGAGCTGGTTCGTCTTCCAGCTCCCGCCCTGTACCAGATCGAGATCACCATCCCCATCGATGTCGAACGCCGCGCCGCCCGCCTCGATGTGGCTCTGGCGGTTGTCGATCAGATAGCGCTGCGGCCCCGAATCAGTCGAGCGAAACCACACCATGCTGGTCTCCGGGTCCCAGCCCGCGATGACGAAGTCGTCCCGCCCGTCCTTGTTGATGTCGAAGACCACCGCCGAGGACTGCGGACCGACACCGGCCGCCGCGACGTCCCTGGTTTGAGTAGAGTGCTGCCGCCAGCACGGGGCCTTCGGCGTCGTCGTGCGGTCGTTGCGCCAGACATGGAGGTCCTGGTAACGGTCCCAGGCGATGCTGACGAGATCCAGGTCGCCGTCGCCATCCAGGTCGGCCATCCGCGCGCCCAGGTGGCTCTCCTTGCCGCGGTCGATCTCGCGGATCAGGAAGCGCCCCTCGCCGTGGTTCTCGAGGAGTAGGAGCCGGAGGCGCGGCCCCTTGTGCTCACCAACGGCCAGGTCCATGTCACCGTCTCCATCGATGTCTGCGGCGTCCAGGCTGTTGAGTGAGTAGCCCGTCATCAGGCGCTGGCGTTGCCAGAGCCCGGCGGACACGCCCGGTTGGCGGAACCAATAGACGCTCGCCTTGGGCGTCTCTTCGGCGACCAGCTCCTGGGTGACTACCACATCGGTCCTGCGGTCGCCGTCGAGGTCGGCCGCCGCGACCCGATCCGCGTCGTAGGGCTCGGTGTCGCCGATCCGGCGGCCCGTCCAGGCCCCTCCCCGGCCGCCTGGATTGCGCCACCAGGCGACCCCTGTGCCCTTGGACGCGATGAGATCCGCCAATCCGTCCCCGTCGATATCGGCGATGGCGAGCCCCTCGTCCGAGGCGTCCGCCGTCACCAAGGTCGCGGGCCAGGGGGTCGAATTCGGGTCGGCCGGGATCTCGATGGCGTAGATGCCCTTTCCGCTGGCGATGACGATCTCCGGCCGGCCGCCAGGCACCAGCTGCCCCAGCGCGAACCCCTGGCTGTTGACATGTCCCGTGCTTGGCATCTCGGCGACCTTCCGCACTCGCCAGGCACCACCGAGGGCATCCCCTTGAGCATTCGGGGACTCGACCCAGTAGATGCCCGGCAGGGCCTGGGCGATCAGATCCCCCTCGGTGTCGCCGTCCACGTCGGCGATCAGGATCGCGTCGAGATTCCGCCCCAGGTCGACCCGCTCCCAGAGGCCCGAAAGGTCCCCGCCGGGGTTGCGATAGACGTAGCGCCCGGAGGCGATGTCCAGGTCGCCGTCGCCAGTCAGGTCGCCCACCGCCAGGCCGAAATAGCGCAGCCATTCGGGCGGATCGAAATCCCCCCACTTGGCCCTTCGGTCATCCACCAGAATGTACCGCCAGGCACCGGTTAAGAATGCCGGCCCGGGCGGTGCCTCGGGCGGCTCCGGTAGGCCCTGCGGCCCGCAGGTCCGTATCGAAACGAGGCCGATCAGGCCGCACACCAGTGCTGCCGCAGCAAACAGGATCCTCATCGCTGCCCTCACATCGGGCGCCAGACAAAGTCGTCAGCGGCCCTGAGCCCGATGGAGCTCGGAGGGCAGGCGCTCTCCACAGAGGATAGACCCGTCGAGGACCGGGAGTCCCATCGGCGCCCTTGCGGATCGACTGGGGCTCGATTCGGATGGTCCCGCCACCCTCGCCCCTCAAGGCTCCGGTCAAGGCACAGGATCGTGAAGGTTGCGTCGTCCGTAGCCCTGGGGTAGAAGCCTGGCGGAGAGACGCCCACCCAACCCGAACTGGAGCGGCCCGTGATCACCCTGACCGTCAACGGAACCGAGCACAGCCTCGACCTGGATCCGAGCATGCCGCTGCTCTGGGCCATCCGCGACTACCTGTGGTCCAGTGCGGCTTCTGCCAGTCCGGCCAGATCATGTCCGCCGCGGCCCTGCTCACAAGCAACCCGGAGCCTACGGACGCGGACATCGATGCGGCCCTGTCCGGCAACATCTGCCGCTGCGCCACCTATGCCCGCATCCGCGCCGCCATCAAGCGGCCGGCCGAGCAACCGGCTTGAGAAGGGGTAGATCACCTAAACAGGGCTGCCGACCCTGGTGGCCGACGAACTCGATGCCCGCTGGGATCAGGTCCGGGCGGAGGGCGCGCCAGCAGACGCCAAGCTCTATAACAACCTGTTGTGGGGGCCCTCCCAAGGGACCGGTGGCAGTACGGCCATCGCCAACTCCTATTAACAAATGCGCAGGGCGGGGGCCGCGGCGCGGCAGATGCTGGTCGCGGCGGCCGCCGAGCGTTGGGCTCCGCATGGCATCCGCACCAACGCCGAGGTATCGGGGCCGTTGTTGAGGCGCCGGTTTCGGCTCGCGCCCAACGCGATGGCGCCGTTGCGGACGGCTCTCGACCGCGGTGCGCTCAGCATCAGGGGGATGGATCGGACGTTGCGGGTCGCGTGGACCTTGAGTGACCTTGCCGGGCGGTGTTCGCCCGGCATTTCCGAGGTTACGACTGCGCTGAGCTTCCGGCAGGCGGGAGGCGACCGATGACCGACGCCGAACGTCTCGCG
>JBGSUY010000731.1:0-6771 GCA_041753195.1 Chromatiaceae bacterium | reverse complement strand
AGATGTCCGCAGATCGCTTGCCAAGCACCTCGCACGCGAGGGTTTTGGTATCGATTGCCAGGATGCCGAGAAACCCCGGCAAAAACCATTGCTCTCAGCTGTCATGCGGCTGGTCGCATAGAGAAATGCGGAAACTTCAGTTTATATTTTTCTTAGCCGCATCGTCAAACTTTGGCTAAATATCAGCTCCGTGCGTATCCCACCCAGGCTCGGAGAGCACGGTGCGGACCGCCGAGCAGAGACTTTCCAGCTCTAAATCGCTCACGACGTAGGGGGGCATCAGGTAGATCAGACGTCCGAAGGGCCGGATCCACACGCCCAGCTCTACGAACCGCCGCTGCAGGGATCGCATCTGGACCGGACGTTCCAACTCCACAACCCCGATTGCCCCAAGCACCCGCACTTCCGCCACGCCGGGCAAACCGCGGCAAGGGGCGAGCCCGGTCACGAGCGCCTTCTCGATCCGCGCGATGCTGGCACGCCAATCCGAGGCCAGCAGCAGCTCGATGCTCGCGTTGGCCACGGCGCAGGCGAGCGGATTACCCATGAAGGTGGGGCCATGCATGAAGGCCCCCGGGTCCCCGCTGGAGATGCCTTGGGCGACCCTCTCGCTCGCGATGGCCGCCGCCAGGGTCAGGTAGCCACCAGTCAGGGCCTTGCCGACGGTCAGGATGTCCGGGGCTATGCCCGCATGCTCGCAGGCGAACAGGGCCCCGGTCCGGCCGAATCCGGTGGCGATCTCGTCGGCGATCAGGAGTACCTGGTGACGGTCACAGAGCCCGCGGACTGCCCGCAGATAATCCGCCGAATAGAAGCGCATGCCCCCAGCCCCCTGGACGATGGGCTCCAGGATCGCCGCCGCCAGCACGTCTCGATGCTGCTCGATCAGACGTTCGAGTTCGGCGATATCCGCCGGGTCCCAGGGCGCACCGAAGGGGCAGGTGGGCGCCGGGGCGAAGACCTGCTGGGGGAGGATGGCACTGAACAAATGATGCATCCCGGTGACCGGGTCGCACACCGACATGGCGTTTAAGGTGTCCCCGTGGTAGCCCCGGCGGATGGTCAGGAGCCGATGCTTGCCCGGCCGTCCCTGGGCTTGCCAAAACTGAAGCGCCATCTTGATGGCCACCTCCACCGAGACCGACCCCGAATCGCACAGGAAGACGTGTTGCAAGGGCTCCGGGGTCAGGTCCGCCAGGTGCTGGACGAGGCGCACCGCCGGCTCGTGGGTCAGCCCGCCGAACATCACATGGGCCATGCGCCCGAGTTGGTCCTGGATCGCCCGGTTTAGCACCGGGTGGTTGTAGCCGTGGATGGCGCACCACCAGGAGGCCATGCCGTCGATCAGCTCCCGGCCATCCATCAGCTCGATGCGACAGCCCTGGGCGGCCCGTACCGGATAGACCGGATCCCGGTCGATGGTCGAGGTGTAGGGGTGCCAGGCGTGGGCCCGGTCGATGGTGAGGATCTGGTCGAGGTCCATAAGAAGCGAGTGGCGAGTAGCGAGTGGCGAGGAGGTCAGGGGGCCTGTTCGGCCGGCGGGCCTTGTGCCGGTTGGGACGGGCCGGGGATGATGGGGTATGAGTACGCGGGCTAGACCCATCGTCATCGCGCACCGCGGGGCCTCCGGATACCTGCCGGAGCATACCCTGGAGGCCAAGGTCCTGGCCCACGGAATGGGCGCGGATTATCTGGAGCAGGACGTGGTGTTGAGTAGAGACGGGATCCCACTGGTGCTCCATGACCTCTATCTGGAGGCGGTCTCCGATGTGGCGATGCGCTTTCCGGACCGCGCTCGAGGAGACGGCCACTGGTACGCCATCGACCTCACCTGTGAGGAGCTTTCGGCCCTGAGGGTCCACGAGCGCCTGGACCTTAGAGCCGGTCGGCCGGCCTTCCTGGATCGATCCCCGGACCTCGGCCCAGAGGGCCAGAGCCCCTTTCGACTCCACAGCCTGGACCAAGAGCTGACGCTGGTCCGCGGGCTCAACCGCTCCACGGGGCGCGAGGCTGGAATCTACCTGGAGCTCAAGGAGCCCGCCTGGCATGAGGGCCAGGGCCAGGACCTGGTGGCCGCGGTGCTGGGCGTGCTGGAGCAGCATGGCTACCTGGAGGTCGGTCAGCGGATTTTTCTCCAGTGCTTCGAGCCGGGGACCTTGAGGCGGGTCCACGGGCTGCTCCCCCAGGTCCGCCTGATCCAGCTCATCGGCGAGTCGGACTGGTGGCCAAGGCCACCGGCGGACTTTACGGCCATGCGCACCCCGGCCGGACTCGCCGAGGTCCGCCGGTATGCGGCAGGCATCGGCCCCTGGATCGGCCATCTGCTATCGCGGATGGCATCCGAAGGTCGCCCCGGCTTCACCGAGTTGGTCGACCAGGCCCATCAGGCCGGCCTCCTGGTGCACCCTTACACCCTCCGGCTGGACAGCCTGCCCGAGGGTTTCGCGACCTTTGATGCGCTGCTCGGGTCTCTCCTGAAGCTGGGGGTGGACGGCATCTTCACGGACTTTCCGGATCTCGCGGTGCGCTATCTTGCGGCTCGCTGCCCCCCCGGTGAAGGGTCCCCGTAAAGAGGCGACCGTACCAGAGCGTGACCGCGCGCCCCGCGACATGCTGCAGTCCAGCTCGACGAGAAGCGCTCCGTCTTGCGATGCACGACGAGGCCCCGCCCGGAACGGGGCGGTGAACACGCGGGATCTCCGGGATACCGGCGCCTTCCGCCGTGCTCGCCAACAAGGTACGCACGGTGACGCGCGTTCCGCGAATCACGGTTTCGCCTCCCGCATAGATCCTGCCTCGATTCGAAATGGGCCAGGTCGCTCATACGATTCTCAGCCTCCTCGACTCCGCCTCCCGGGATAGCCCGTGTCGGTCAAGTCGATCGCAGCAATTGCCAGCCGTCAGGCGGCTTGGGCCCGATCCGCCGCGAGCGACGGCGCCAACCGACCGGTGCCGATGGCTCGGTTCAGGGCCGCGAGCACCGCCTTCAGGGCCGCGGCTACTGTGTCCCTTTCGATTGCGGCACCGGCCACGCGCTCTCCGTCGAGGCTGAGTTGCACATAGGCGGCGGCCTCAGCGTCCGTGCCCTCGCCCAGGGCATGTTCCTGATAGTCCAAGACATGGATGATCCCGCCGAAGGCCCCGCTCCAGGCATCGACGAAGGCGGCGATGCCCCCCTGCCCTTCTCCCTCCAGGATGTGCTCGCCCCGCGGGGTGGCGATGCGAGCCTGGATCCGCTCATGGCCGTTGCGGTCCAGGCGATAGCCGAGGAGCCGGTAGGGTCCCTCCCCGGTGAGGAAACGCTCGCGAAACAAGGCATGGATGCGCCGCGGATCCATCTCGCCGCCGGAGCGCTCGCTCTCCGCCTGCACCGCCTGGGCCAGCTCCACCTGCATCCAGCGGGGCAGGCGCAGCCCGAAGTCCCGCTCCAGCACGAAGGCGACCCCGCCCTTGCCGGACTGGCTGTTGACCCGGATGACCGCCTCATAACTCCGACCCAGATCCATCGGGTCGATGGGCAGGTAGGCCACTTGCCAGGGGGCCTGGGGGGTCTGGCGCTTCAGACACTTGGCGATCGCATCCTGGTGGCTGCCGGAGAAGGCCGTGTAGACCAGCTCGCCCACCCAGGGATGGCGCGGGTGCAGTGGGATGCCGGTGCACTCCCCCACCACCGCCACGATTTCGTCGGGGTGGCTGAGATCCAGCCCCGGGTCTATTCCCTGGCTGTAGAGGTTCAATGCCAGGGTGACGATATCCATGTTACCGGTACGCTCGCCGTTGCCCAGCAAGGTCCCCTCCACCCGGTCAGCCCCGGCCAGCAAGGCCAGCTCGGCGGCCGCCGCGGCACCGCCCCGGTCGTTGTGGGTGTGCACCGAGAGGATCACCGACTCGCGCCGGCTCACATGGGTAGCGAAATACTCCACCTGGTCGGCAAACACATTGGGACTCGCCACCTCCACGGTCGCCGGTAGGTTGATGATGCAGGGCCGCTCCGGGCTCGGCTGCCAGACGTCCAGGACCACCTCGCACACCTCCACCGCATACTCGGGCTCGGTGGCAGTGAAGCTCTCGGGCGAATACTGGAAGGTCCAGTGGGTCCCCGGATAGCGCCGCGACTCTTCCATGACCCACTGGGCACCCTGACGGGCGATCGCCTTGACTCCCTCCCGATCGCTTCCGAAGACCCATTCCCGCTGCACCGGAGACGTGGAGTTGTAGACGTGGACAATGGCGCGGGGGGCCCCCTCCAAGGCCTCGAAGGTCCGGCGGATCAGATCCTGGCGGGCCTGTACCAGCACCTGGATGGTGACGTCCTCAGGGATCTGGCGGCCCTCGATGAGCCAGCGCACGCAGTCGAAGTCCGGCTGGCTCGCCGCCGGGAAACCAACTTCGATCTGCTTGACACCTAAGCGCACCAGGAGACCCCAGAGGCGGCGCTTCTCGGCCAAACCCATGGGCTCGACCAGGGCCTGGTTGCCGTCGCGCAGGTCCACGCTGGCCCAGATGGGCGCGCGCTGGATGACCCGGCCGGGCCATTGGCGGTTGGGCAGATTGACCCGGGGAGCGGGCTTGTATTTACGGTGGTCGAAACGGCGCATGGGGGCTTCCTCGCGGTGTCGATCGTCCCTCCTGCCCTCGATCCCCGGCCAATCGCCGGGGCGAGGGGGTGGGTTCGGGGGTCGGGGTCCAGGTCTCGCCCGGGTTGGGCTATCGAGACCGCTCCAGTCCGGGTAGGGACTCAAGAGCCTGGGGCTTGAGGCCTTGTGGGCCTTGCCCTGGGTGCCGGCTGGTCAGCCGACGGGGGAAAGATTACGCCCAATGGAGCGCCAGGCGATTGCGTATCGCTCCCTCGGATGGCGAAAACACGATAGACTCTTGCTAGCTTCTAAACTAATAGACAAGAATTGACCATTTCGATCGATGAACCTCGACAACTACGACAGACGCATCCTGGAAGAACTGCAGCAGGACGGGCGCATCACCAACCAGGAGCTCGCGGACCGCATCGGGCTCTCCCCCTCCCCCTGCCTGCGCCGGGTGCGCGCCCTGGAAGAGGCCGCGGTCATCGCCGGCTACCGGGCCGTTCTGGACGCCAAACGGCTCGGGCTGAACCTGATGGGCCTGCTCAGCATCTCCATGGACCGCCACACCCCGGAGCGCTTCGAGCACTTCGAGGCGGCGGTCTTGGAGATGCCGGAGGTGTTGGAGTGCCTGCTGATCACCGGGCGGGAGGCGGACTATCAGCTCAAGGTGATAGTCCGGGACATGGACCACTATCAGGAGCTGCTGCTGCGTCGCATCACCCGGATCGAAGGGGTGTCCGGAGTCCACTCGAGCTTCGTCCTGCGGCGGGTGATGGAGCGCACGAGCCTGCCCGTGCGCTGAGGAGTGACGTGGGCCAGACGGCATGAATCCTGGGGGACCTCCGGGGAGAGCCCATGCACGCGCCAAGACTGGAGGAACCGTCAACTCCGGGCCGGGATGACTCTGGTTACATTTCGTAACATATTGTCTTAACTAGTTTTTCAGTTTCCGACAACTTGCCGTGGCAAGGGGAAGTCGGTATATTAGCGTTAACTTAATTACGGACTGGAGCTACTCCCCATGCGACAACTCATCCCGACCCTGGCCCTGGCGGCCCTGAGCGCGGCCCCCGTCTTCGCGGACGACAACCGCCTGGAACCGGCCATCAACGGCCAGGTCTCGGCCAGCGGCCGCTTCGCCACCCAGGCCGGCGAGGACTGGTACCAGACCCAGCAGCGCATCGCCGCCGAGCTGCGCGCCGAGCACCAGCTTGCCCTCCTGCACCAGGCGGAGCTCGACCCGCAGCTGGAGCCCTGCCTCAACGGCAACGTGTCTCCCTCCGGGCTCTTCGCGAGCCCCGAGTTGGAGGCCGCCGCCACCGCCCTCGCCAAGGGCGAGCTCACCGATGTCCTGAAGGACAGCGCCTATGTCAGCGCGGTGCTGGAAGGTCGCACCCAGGCTCTCGACTGAGAGGTTGTGAAGAAACCGTGGCGAGCAGCCACGAGCACAAGGAGCCGCGCAGTGAGCGACGAGACATATCAAGTGGATAGGCGAGGAGCGAACGAGCACGCGACGCCGTGATCGGGGCGCGCAGTAGGTTTATTCACAACCTCTGAGCTGTCCGCTCCCCTCTGAACCCTCTCTTCGGGCACGGACGCCCAGCCCCGAACCCCGGCCCAGAGCCGGGGTTTTCTTGTGCCCTGAATCGGCTTCGCAGACGATGCTGCTCGTAGCCGAACAGCTCGAGCTCGGTCAGCTCTGGCAAGACTGGGCGATCACTGGGGTCGGCGAGCAGGGGCAGGTTTCCACGCGGGCGGTTCCAGTCGCTAACCCGACTTCGACTATTCGCCCCGAGATTCTGCCATTTTGGGCCCATTGTGGCCCTTGGTTGTGCTGCAAGTGTCTGAGTGAACGAGGCCGGGTTGCGCGAAAGCGTCTGTAGTGCCGACCTTGGTCCTTGAGCCGGATGGCGAATCTGCCGACACTCTCGGCATATTCCTGCGCTCCAAGACGCGTAAGAAAGACGGCAAAGAGCACCGTTACTGGAGCGTGGTGGAGAACCGCCGGGTAGCCGACGGGCGGGTCGTGCAGCGCCATGTCTTGTCTCTGGGGGAGATCAACGACGCCCAGCGGGCCGCCTGGTGCCGCTCCATCGAGGTGTTTGACGAAGACCAGGGCGCCGCGGCCCAGATGGCCCTGTTTCCGGAGGACCGCCGGGCGCCCGAGCTCCCCTGCGCGGTGGTGCAG
>JBGSUY010000730.1:0-10517 GCA_041753195.1 Chromatiaceae bacterium | reverse complement strand
CTCACCGGCGACCACCAGCAGCACGTCCGGCACCCGGGCCTTGACCCGTGCCAGCATGCGCAGCAGAAAGTCGATGTTCTTCTCGAGGGCGAGGCGGCCCACGTGGACCAGGACCGGACGGTCCGGCGGTATCCCGTAGCGGGCGCGAAAGCGCGGCCCATCGCCGGCGCTGAACTGGGCCAGCTCGATGCCGGTGGGGATCACGGCCGCCGGGGTGCGAACCCCGTAGCGCTTGAGCACGTCCAGCATGGCGTTGGACGGCACCACCAGGGCGTCCACGTCGTTGCACTGGGCGGCGGAGAACTTGCGGGCGGCGAACCTCAGCCAGGCAGACGGGATCAGCGGCACATACTTGTCCAGGTACTGCTCGAAGAAGGTGTGATAGCTTTCCAGCGCCGGGACACCGAGACGCCGGGCCAGCGACACCCCGCTGTAGTGCGCGATAAAGGGGGTCTGGATGTGCACCAGGTCGAAGCCGCGGCGGCCCAGCTCGGGCCACTGCCGGCGCAGGTGCCGCACCCGAAGGATGCGGTCCTCCGGGTCCAGCGGGAGATAGCGGGAAGGGATGCGGATCACCTCGAAGGGCTCCGGGGCCCCGTGGCCGTAGTCCGGGGCGACCAGGGTGACCGCGTGGCCCTTGGCGATGAGCTCCCGGGCGAAGGTCTGGATGGATGTGGAGACCCCATTGACCCGCGGGAAGTAAACGTCCGAGAGCATCAACACGCGCATGGGGCGTCCCGCGGCGACCGGCACATCATCGAATGGTAACGTCTCTGACACCGAATGGCGGTGAAGGAATCATGACATGGGCAGACAAGCGCCCCCGGATCCAGTCCCCTTCCTGGCAACCCTGCTGGCCGTCTGCCTGACGCTAGCCCCTCTCAGCTTGCGCTGGGCGGCCGCGGAGGGACCCACACTCTGGGGCTACGGGGTCAAGAGCTGTCAGGAGTTCGTCGCCGCAGCCCCGGCGGCCGGCGCGGAGGCGGTGGGGAACGCGGAGTTTCCGCGCTACCGGGAATGGCTCGCGGGACTGGTAAGCGGGCTCAACGTGGCCACCGGGATGGACGTCCTGAAGGGCGCCGAGCTCGAGGCGGCCCTGACCCGGATCCGCGCCCACTGCCAGGACCATCCCCAGGATGACTTCTTCAACGCCAGCCTGGTCCTGGTGAAATCCTTGGGGACGACGACGAAGGAAGCGCACGAGTAAAATCCGGGGATCCGGAGGGATCTGGGGCCTCTGTCACACAACTGTCATCTGGCCTTCACGATCCAGTCACTGGGATTCCTTAGACTGCCGGCTGCGAATTGGTACCCACGTCCTGTCACCAACCTGCGAGCAGCATCCCATGAACAAGACCCTGATCGTCGCGGCCATCGCCGTCGCCACCGGCTCCCTCTCCGCCCAGGCCGTCGCCCGGGACAACATCAACATCGTCGGCTCCTCCACCGTGTTCCCCTTCTCCACGGCGGTCGCGGAGACCTTCGGCCGCACTAGCGGCTTCAAGACCCCCAAGGTGGAGTCCACCGGCACCGGCGGTGGCATGAAGCTCTTCTGCGGCGGGGTCGGCGTGTCGCACCCGGACATCACCAATGCCTCCCGCGCCATGAAGGCCTCCGAGTTCGACTCCTGCCAGGAGAAGGGCGTCAAGGAGATCACCGAGGTCAAGATCGGCTTCGACGGTATCGTGATCGCCGAGTCCAAGTCGGGTCTCTCCATGGACCTGAGCCTCAAGGACGTCTGGACCGCCCTGGCCAAGGACGTCCCGGACGCCTCCGGCAAGCTGGTCCCCAACCCCAACAAGACCTGGAAGGACGTGAACCCCGCCCTGCCCGCCGAGAAGATCGAGGTCCTGGGCCCGCCCCCCACCTCCGGCACCCGGGACGCCTTCGTGGAGCTGGCGATGGAGGGCGGCTGCAACGCCTACGACTCCATCAAGGCCCTGAAGAAGTCCGACGAGAAGAAGCACAAGGCGGTCTGTCACGGCGTGCGCGAGGATGGGGCCTTCATCGAGGCGGGCGAGAACGACAACCTGATCGTCCAGAAGCTGGTGGCCAACCCCAAGGCCCTCGGTGTCTTCGGCTACAGCTTCCTGGATCAGAACGCCGACAAGATCCAGGGCCTCAAGATCGGCGGGGTGGAGCCCACCTATGACACCATCTCCAGCGGTGCCTATCCGATCTCCCGCTCCATCTTCTTCTATGTCAAGAACGCCCACGTGGGGACCATCCCGGGCATCAAGGAGTTCGTTACCGAGTTCACCAGCGACAAGGCCTGGGGTCCCGAGGGTTACCTGGCGGACAAGGGCCTGATCGCCCTGCCCGACGGGGAGCGCGAGACGGTTGCCGCGAGCGCCCAGGCCCTGACCCCCATGGAGAAGCCGGCCAAGTAAGCACACGTCTCCGTAGAGCCCAGGCCACATCCCGTGGACCCTGTACGCCGCGGCGCCCCCTGGGGCGCCGTCGGCGTCGCAAAGGCAAAACCCCTGGCGGCCAACCAAGGCACCCAAGATGCACGCAACGACCCTACTCATCGTCCTGCTGGGCCTGGTGGCCCTGGCCTATCACGTCGGGCGAAAGCGCGCGGTGGCGAGCGCGGGCGGCGCGACCCAGATCAATACCCTGCATTCCCTGCCGTCCTACTACGGCTTCTACGCCGCCCTCTGGGCCGCGGTTCCAGCCCTATTGCTGCTGGCCCTTTGGTCCGGCATCCAGGACTCGGTGGTTACCGCCCTGGTCGAGTCCCAGCTGCCGGCCGAGTCGGTGGAGGGCCTTTCCAAGGGTCAGATGAGCCTGCTGCTCAGTGACGTCAAGAACCTGGCCCAGGGCAACATCCTCTCCGGCGAGGTAACCCCGGGGCTCCAGGCCGCGGCGGACCTTTACTCGCGCCTACAGCAGCTCGCCAACTATGCCCTCTGGCTCCTGGTGCTGGGACTGGGGCTGGGGGGCATGGCCCTGGCGGTGCGCCAGACCAAGCCGCAGATGCGCGCCCGCAATCGGGTGGAATCCATCGTGCTCGGGATCATGATCGTATTCTCGTCGATCGCGATCCTGACCACCCTGGGTATAGTCCTGTCGGTGCTGTTCGAATCCCTGCTGTTCTTCCAGAAGGTTTCCCCTCTGGAGTTCTTCTTCGGCACCCTGTGGAGCCCCCAGACGGCCCTGCGGGCCGACCAGGTGGGCGCGTCGGGGGCCTTCGGTGCGGTGCCGCTCTTCACCGGCACCCTGCTGGTGTCCGCCATCGCCATGTTCGTGGCGGTGCCCATCGGGCTCATGTCCGCCATCTATCTCTCGGAATACGCCCCCCGTAAAGTCCGCTCCTGGGCCAAGCCGGTTCTGGAGGTCCTGGCGGGGATCCCCACCGTCGTCTACGGCTTCTTCGCGGCCCTCACCGTGGCCCCCATGATCCGGGGATTCGGCGAGTCCCTCGGGCTCGGGGTTGCCTCCGAGAGCGCGCTCGCCGCCGGCCTGGTGATGGGCATCATGATCATCCCCTTCGTGTCATCCCTCTCGGAAGACGTGATCAATGCCGTCCCCCAGGCCATGCGGGACGGCTCCTACGCCCTGGGGGCCACCCAGTCGGAGACGGTGCGCCGGGTCATCATCCCGGCCGCCCTGCCGGGCATTGTGGGCGGCATCCTCCTCGCCGTCTCCCGGGCCATCGGCGAGACCATGATCGTGGTGATGGCCGCCGGGCTCACCGCCAACCTCACCGCCAATCCCCTGGAGAGCGTCACCACCGTGACGGTGCAGATCGTGACCCTGCTCACCGGTGACCAGGAGTTCGACAGCGCCAAGACCCTGGCCGCCTTCGCCCTGGGCCTCACCCTGTTCCTGGTGACCCTCACGCTCAACGTGATCGCCCTGCAGATCGTGCGTAAGTACCGTGAGCAATATGAATAGCCCCAGCGCCAGCCCCCCAGTGGAAAAGACGGCCGAGAACATGGCCGCCGCCAATGAGCCGGGCAAGGGCCCGGCAACCCGACGGACTATCGACGTCGTCAAGGCAAGCCTCAAGCGGCGCTACGCCCAGGAGCGGCGCTTCCGCCTCCTGGGGGCTACCGCCGTCGTCCTGGGGCTGCTTTTCGTCGCCGTCCTGTTCCTGGACATCGTCGCCAAGGGCTACACCGCCTTTCAGCAGACGTACATCCATGTGCCGGTCTATTTCGACGCGGCCACCCTGGACCCCACGGGCGAGCAGGATCCCCAGACCCTGGCCAACGCCGACTATACGGGCCTGGTCAAGGCGTCGCTCAAGAAGCTGTTCCCGGAGATCACGGATCGGCGGAAGCTGCGTGAGCTCTACGGCCTGGTCAGCGTCGGCGCCGGCCAGCAGTTGCAGCGCATGGTCATCAACCATCCGTCCCTGATCGGCACCACCCGTGACATCTGGCTGGTGGCCGGCGCCGACGTGGACATGCTGATCAAGGGACACATCGACCGGGACCTCCCGGAATCGGATCGCCGGATCAAGGACAGCTCCCTCGCCCTCGTGGACCGCATGGTCGCGGACGGGCGCATCGAGAAGCGCTTCAACACCGGATTCTTCACCAACGGGACTTCCAGGGAGCCGGAGATGGCCGGCATCGCGGGGGCCCTCATGGGGTCCTTCTACACCCTGACCCTGACCCTGCTCTTCTCCTTCCCCATCGGGGTGGGGGCGGCACTCTATCTGGAGGAGTTCGCCCCCAAGAACCGCTGGACGGACCTGATCGAGGTCAACATCAACAACCTGGCCGCGGTGCCCTCCATTGTCTTCGGCCTGCTGGGGCTCGCGGTCTTCATCAATGTCTTCGGCGTGCCGCGATCGACCCCCCTGGTGGGGGCCCTGGTGCTGACCCTGATGACGCTCCCCACCATTATCATCGCCAGCCGCGCGGCCCTGAAGTCGGTGCCGCCCTCCATCCGGGAGGCGGCCCTGGGTGTCGGGGCCTCGCCCCTGCAGACCCAGTTCCACCACGTGCTGCCGCTGGCCATGCCTGGAATGATGACCGGGACAATCATCGGCATGGCCCAGGCCCTGGGGGAGACGGCGCCACTGCTGATGATCGGCATGATCGCCTTCATCGTGGACGTCCCGAGCAGCTTCACCGACGCCGCCACGGTGTTGCCGGTGCAGATATTCCTGTGGGCGGACAGCCCCGAGCGCGGCTTCGTGGAGCGCACATCCGCGGCCATCATGGTCCTGCTCGGGTTTTTGATCCTTATGAACCTGGTCGCCATTATCCTGCGGCGCCGGTTCGAGCGCCGCTGGTGAGCGACGCCGCAAACACGCTTAGAATTTCGAGGTGACGCATGAACACCCTGGTAGACGACATGCTCCGTGAAACGAACGCGGGGGCCATCAGCGCCGCCGACCTGGCCAAGGGCGGGACCTTCGGCGGGACCGTGGGCGACATTACGGCCGCAGACCCGCGCATGGTGTGCCGGGAGGTGAACGTCTGGTACGGCGACAAGCACGCCATCAAGGACGTGAGCCTGGACATCGGCAAGAACGAGGTGGTGTCCATGATCGGACCCTCCGGTTGCGGCAAGTCCACCTTCCTGCGCTGCCTCAACCGCATGAACGACACCATCCCCGGCGCCCGGGTGACGGGCTCCATCCAGCTCGACGGCCAGGAGATCTACGACAAGGGTCTGGACCCCGTGCCCCTGCGGGCCCAGGTGGGCATGGTCTTCCAGAAGCCGAACCCGTTCCCCAAGTCCATCTACGAGAACATTGCCTATGGCCCGCGAATCCACGGCCTGACCAACCGCAAGGCGGAGCTGGATGAGCTGGTGGAGGGCAGCCTGCGCAAGGCGGGGCTGTGGAAGGAGGTGAAGGACCGGCTCGACCAGCCGGGGACTGGGCTCTCGGGCGGCCAGCAGCAGCGCCTGTGCATCGCCCGCACCATCGCCGTGTCGCCGGAGGTGATCCTGATGGACGAGCCTTGCTCGGCCCTGGACCCCATCGCCACCGCCATCATCGAGGAGCTCATCGATGAGCTGCGGGAGAACTACTCGATCGCCATCGTCACCCACTCCATGCAGCAGGCGGCCCGGGTCTCCCAGCGCACGGCCTATTTCCACTTGGGGGACCTGGTGGAGGTGGGAGAGACCAATCAGATCTTCACCAACCCCCGCCACAAGCTCACCGAAGACTACATCACGGGGCGGTTCGGCTGATGAGCAATCAAGCAGTGACCCCAGTAACAACCAAGGAGCTGCCGGACCTGGCCATGGGCCACACGGTCCGCGGCTACGACCGGGACCTCAACCGGCTGCGCGGCCTCATCCTGGAGATGGGGGAGCGGGTGGTTGAGCAGACCCAGACCGCCGTCACCGCCCTGCTCGAAGGGGACCTCGGCCCCGCCTATCGCGTGCTGGATCGGGAGCCACAAATCGACTACCTGGCCCTGGACGCGGACGATGAGGCCTACAAGCTCATCGCCCGCCGCCAGCCCAAGGCGGTGGATCTGCGCATCGTGCTGGCCCTGGGGCGCATCGCCAGCGAGGCGGAGCGCGCCGGGGACAAGGCGGCGCGCATCGCCAATCGCACGATTGCGCTGAAACAGGAGGGCGCGGACCTATCGCCGGCCCTATGCGAGTGCCTACGACGCCTGGACGAGCTGGTGTGCTGCGCCTTCGAGCGGGCCATGGAGGCGGTTGGTACCTTCGACACCCAGTTGGCGCTGACCGTCTTCGAGGACGAGGCCGCGCTTGGGGAGGCCAACGCCGACCTGATCCGGCATCTCACCTCGGGGAAGGAGGAGGGGCTCCCCCTGCCCCATCTGGAGTCCCTGTTCGCCCTGGGGCACGCCCTGAACCGCATCGGCAATCACGCCGCGTCCATCGCCGAGCAGGTGATCTACGTGGCGGAGGGCCAGGATGTGCGCTTCCGCAACCGGGAGATCCTGATCGAGACCCTGAGGCACGGAGCTGACGCGGTCTGAATGCACACCCCGCCCAGGCTTCGCTTGGGCCTTAGCCCATTATCGGCTGGGCACTAAACGCCGCACCCTACCCCACGCGTCGCGCCGCCGGTTGCTTTGGGCTCACCTCCAAAACAAGGACGTTAGGGAGTTGCGCCAGATCAAATTCCCATCTATTCGTTGTGGCCTAATCCACGATCCTTGCCTAATGTCTTAGGCGTCTGCGGCACAGGGACGTCCTTCCCGGGCGTGTCGCGCAGGCGGGGCCAAGGCAAGCGGGCATGCGCAGCTCTCGGATCGAACCCAGCCAGGCGGTTGCCACCTGCGTACATCGGAGGGTAACACCTCGCGAGCTCCTCCTCCCCCCGGCCAGGGGGGCGGCTGGGAGGGGGGTCGAACGCCGCGGCCCTGCTGGGACGAGGCCCTTGGGCAAAACCCTTCGCCCCCCACCCCATCCCTCCCCCTGCACGGGGGAGGGAGCAGGACGCGGTGGGCAGGAGGGCGCGCCGTTCCATTCCCTTCCTGGACGGCGTGATACAGGTCGCCGAAGGTCCCGCCAGGATCACCGCCTCAGCCCGCTGCGGCCCCGCGCAACCGCTGCCGCTGCCGCACGGGCATCCGTCACAACACCGCCACAGAACGAGGCTGTGACCCGCCCAGTTCCTCGGTCACGGCGGGGCACCCCTGAACCTCCCCTCGGCAGATGGTTCAGGCGTCGCCAGCTTCAGGGGCGCGCGCATTCCGCCCTGTCACCTCGGTTACCGGCGTCCCAAGCGGCCGCCATCCTGACGGATCCGGGCACCGCGCCCGGCTCCATTCCCACCAACCGTCCAGAGATGAGGACACAATGAAACCGAGAACACCACTGACCGTGCTGGCGTGCTCCGTGGCAACGCTGCTCGCGGGCGGCGCCGGAGGCGCGTTTGCCCTGGACCTAGAGGGTTTGACCCCAATCGAGGAGCTCGGGGCGCTGATCTTCTTCGACGAGACACTGTCCATCCGCCAGAACCAGGCCTGTGCGAGCTGCCATGTCCCGGAGGTCGGTTGGGTTGGCGAGGACTCCGAGGTGAACCTCGGCGGCTCCGTCTACGAGGGCTCGCGCCAGAACAAGCTCGGCAACCGCAAGCCGCCGACCTCCGCCTACGCGACCGTCGCGCCGATCTTCCAGGCGGACTTCACCGACCCGAACAACCCGAAGTTCAAGGGCGGCAACTTCTGGGATGGCCGTGCGACCGGCTGGAAGCTGGGCAACCCCGCCGCCGACCAGGCCCAGGGGCCCTTCCTCAACCCCGTGGAGCAGGCCCTGCCCGATGCCGCCTGCGTCGTCAACCGTGTCTGCGAGGGTGACTACGGTGGCCTGTTCCGCCAAGTGTGGAGCAGGACCAACTGCGCGATCAAATGGCCAGCCAACACGCATGGCCAGTGCAACAGCCCCAAGGGCAGGGTGAAGCTCTCCGCCAAGGATCGGACGCGGGTCGACCAGGCCTACAACCAAATCGCCCTATCGATTGCCGCCTTCGAGGCGTCCAAGGCGAGCAACGCCTTCACCGCCAAAGTCGATGCCGTCCGCGCCAACCAGGCCACGTTCACCACAGAGGAGGCGGCCGGCCAATTGCTCTTCACGGCCACCGGTAAGGGCAAATGCGCACAGTGCCATACAGGCTCCCCCCCCGCTGGCCCCTCGCCCTTGTTTAGCGACTTCGCCTTCCATAACCTTGGGGTACCGAAGAACCCGCTGAACCCCTTCCTGCTCGACAACCCGGGCTGGGTTGACCCGGGCCTGGGGGGCTTCCTCATAACTGTCCCCGAGTACGCGGACCAAGCCGAGGCCAACCTCGGCAAGCACAAGACGGCGACCACCCGTAACGTCGCCCTCGGCTCCTGCGAGGCCGCTGAACCTGGCGAGCCCTGCGTCGAGAAGGCCTACATGCACAACGGGTATTTCAAGACCCTGAAGCAGGTGGTGCACTTCTACAACACCCGCGACGTCAAGGTTCGGTGCGAGACACTGGGCATCTACGACGCCACGGCGGACCTGGCCATGGCCAACGACTGCTGGCCGGCCCCCGAGGTCCCGGACAACCTCAACACCACTCAGATGGGTAACCTTGGGCTGAGCGATGCGGAGGAGGACGCCCTGGTCGCTTTGATGAAGGCCATGAGCGACGGTTACTGGATCCAGGAGTAGCACCCAGGCCCGAGTGCGGCGGGCGCCCGTCCGCCGCGAGCCCAAAGGCAATCCGCTCCGCTGTGCGACAGCCAGGGTTAGCAACGGAGAGATGAACGGAGGGAGCCCGAAACGGGACAAGGACTCGGTCTTCGAGCGACCCCGCTGTGAACCCTGATCGTTCCAGTTAATCCTGACCTTTCTGAAAAACCAAAGGGCCAGGCGAATCGCCTGGCCCTTTGGATTGGCGCCCGTCCCTGGGCGCTGGTCTACATCCGTGACCCGATGCTTACTTGGACTCGGTCTGAGCCGGGGCAGCCGGGGCGACGGGGGCGGCGTAAGGAGCGGCATAGGGCATGGCGTAAGGGGCGCCGTAGCCGTAGTAGGGGACACCACCGTAGCCGTAGCCCGGGTAGCCGTAGCCGTAACCGTCACCGTAGCCATAGCCACGGCCATAGCCGTAACCGCGCCCACGACCGTAGCCGCGGCCACTTCCACCGCCGCTCATGCTCATGTTGAAATCACCGTAGCCGTCGCCGAAGGCATCGCTGAACCAGTCGGTCAGGCCGTCGCCCCAGCCGGAGCCGTAGCCGGGGCCGCCGCCCCAGGGACCACCGCCCCACCAAGCGGACGCGGAAGCGGAAACGCCCAGCAGGGCGGCGATAGCGGCAGCGGTAGCAAGCTTCTTCATGTGTATCTCCGATTTGATCTGTGTTGTTTGGCAGCGAGCGGAGTGCGTTATCAGCACCCACGGAGGGCATTATATTAGTACTTGCTAAAATAGCGAATTATTAATACTTATCGACGACCATTGATCGATAGGCATGCCCGAAGAGTCGCCTCAGGTGCCAAGCCGGCGGACCACCGCCGTAAGGTCCTCCCATGCCTTGGCCTTCTGGTCCGGGGAGCGCAGTAGGTAGGCCGGGTGATAGGTGACCCGCAGGGGGATGGACCGGGGCCCGAGCTCCAGCCAGCGCCCGCGCATCCGACCCAGGGGGAGGTCCGTTCCCAGCAGGGTTTGGGCGGAGATGCGCCCCACCGCCAGGATGATCCGGGGACTCAAGAGCTCGATCTGACGCGTCAGGAAGGGCTGGCAGCTCAAGACCTCCTCGGGCCTGGGGTCCCGGTTCCCGGGCGGGCGGCACTTGAGGATGTTGGCGATGTAGACCTGCTGGCGCGGCAGCCCGATGGCCCCAAGCATGCGGTTCAGGAGCTGGCCGGCCCGGCCCACGAAGGGCTCCCCCTCCCGGTCCTCGTCCGCCCCCGGGGCCTCGCCGATGACCAGGAGCTCCGCCTGCCGGTTGCCCACCCCGAAGACGGTCTGGGTACGGGTCTCGCAGAGCCCACAGGCGCGGCAGGCGGCAACTGCCGACCCCAGGGCCTCCCAGTCGAGGGAGGCGACGCCGCGGTCGGGGGCCAGGTCGAGCGCGACAGACCCCACC
>JBGSUY010000729.1:0-2513 GCA_041753195.1 Chromatiaceae bacterium | reverse complement strand
GGCGGCGTGCAGCGGCAGGGTCGCCGTCAGCACGCCCAGTGCCAGCACGCGGGTCAGGGGTCTAGTCATGGGGGTCTCCTCTTGGGGAATCCGTCGGCTCGGGCTGCAAGGGTCTGGCCTGCTCCCCCACCCGGGGCTCGTCGGGGTAGACGTCGAGATGGCGGATCACCGGGCGGTAGTGGGCGAAGCCCACGATCAGCTCGTAGGTGCGGGTGCGGGCCACCGGCTTGCCGCCGGGGCCGCTGGTGGTCTGGATACCGGTGACAAAGACCCGGTCAGTGGGCGGGTCGTAGGCGATGGCCCGCACGCTGAAGCTCATGCTCACGCGCTCGCGCTGGATCTCGTGGACCTGCGCGGCCATGACATCGAGGACGGGGCGGCGCAAGGCGGGGGCGAGTAAGGGGTCAACCGCCTTCTGGATGAACTCGGCACTCGCGGGGCTGACGTTGCCCAGCAGCTCGGCGACGAACAGCGCCCAGGCCTCCTTCACCTCCCGGCTGGCCTGCTCGCGCGCCACACTCACCTGCCCGTCGAGCACCGGCGGGACCAGCACCACCGTGTGGTCGGCACGCAGCAGGGCCACAGCGGTGATCAGGTTGGTGCCGATCAGGCCCAGCACCGCGAGCCGGTGCAGGCGGTTCTCCAGGGTGAGCCCCCGCCAGGTGGCGAGGAAATCGGTGAGCGTCACGGCAGCCACCGGCGGATGAAGGGGTTGGGCGTGGTGCGCCCGCGCAGCCCCAGCAGCCCCGTCCAGTAGGCCCAGTGCAGGGCGTAGCCGTCCGGGCGGCTGTCGCGGAAGCGCCCGTAGAGCCGGACCAGGACGATGCCGAGCAAGAGGAACAGGAGGAGCTGGTCGGCCAGGATGCCGAAGACCAGCATCAGCACCACGGGTACCAGATCATCGATCCGCCACAACAGCAGCGTGGGCGGATCGTCGACGTGGCGGGGGATCTCGACGGGGTGGGACATGCGGCCTCCGGGCAGGGCGGGTGGCCGCTATGGTCGTGTCTTTCTCGTGGGACAGCGGGCGGGAAAGGTGCCTCGGGGTGGTCACCTTTCCCGCGGTAGAGAGACCGGTGCGAGCCCAATGCTCGACGGTAGACCCCCGCAACCGCAGCCTCACGACGTGAGCCGGCTCTCGGCTATCCTGGCGGCTACGGCAATGCGATCAGCCCCCGACCATGCCGGATACCCGCCCGGACGCCCGCTTCAAGCAAGAAACGCTGTACGTCTTCAAGCCGGGCGAAGTGCAGCTCATCAAGGCCTGGCCGGACCTGACCGCGGTGCGCAAGCGGGATAGCGGGACCCGCTGGCTACCTTTCGCACCCGACTATCCGCTGATCCGCCCCTATCGCCCGAAGCGCAAGCCCCGCGCCGCACCGTCCGAGCCGTTGCAGCTCGCGTTACCGCTGGCAGATGGCCGGACCGACGGTGCTTGCACACCCAAACCCCAACAAAGCACCGCCGAGCGTCGACGCAGGGCCTTCCATGGGTTCCGGTTCGCTTGCCCCAAGCCCGTCGCACGCCGGGTCGAGGCATTCCGCGGCGACCATCTGGAACTGCTGCGGTTGCTGCTGGCATTGGGCAGCGCCGGCGATTTGCTCGACAGCAACCCGGCACTGGGCTACTGCCTGGCCATCGCGCTCGCCGACCGACGGACCCTCGACGGGCAGCAGGTTCAGGACCTCGCCGGGCACCGACAGCCGGCGATCATGGCCGCCCTCGGTTTGCCGGACAGCAAGAGGGCCTGCAAGGTGCTCTCGAAGGTGCCCGCGGCGAGCATGCATAGGGAACTGGCGGCCCATCTGCCGAGGCTACTGGCGAACGAGCCGGCACTGAAGCTGCTGGGTCATCTGCGGTCCCTCGGCATCGGCGCGCTGTCACTGGCGATGGATCCGCAGCTGCGTACGCTGAACACCCCTTCGCTGCTTGAGGAGGTCCAGGCCGATCCCCGGGAAACCCATTTCCCCTTCGTGTCCCGGGAGCTGACCGACGCCTTGCGGATGGCCGATGCACTGGGCGTCGACCTGTCCCAACGTCGCTTCGAGACGCGCGCCCGTGTCCGCGAGGTGCACGACGACCTGCCACGGGACTATCCCGAATTCGACTATTCGCCCCGGGATTTTGCCATTTTGGGGCTATTCTGTCCTTTGGTGGTGCTGTAAGTGTCTGATTGAACGAGGTCAGGTTGCGCGAAAGCGTCTGTAGTGCCGACCTTGGTCCTTGAGCCGGGTGGCGAATCTGCCGACACTCTCGGCATATTCCTGCGCTCCAAGACGCGTAAGAAAGACGGCAAAGAGCACCGTTACTGGAGCGTGGTGGAGAACCGTCGGGTGGCGGACGGGCGGGTGGTGCAACGGCACGTGTTGTACCTGGGGGAGATCAACGACGCCCAGCGGGCCGCCTGGTGCCGCTCCATCGAGGTGTTTGACGAAGACCAGGGCGCCGCGGCCCAGATGGCCCTGTTTCCGGAGGACCGCCGGGCGCCCGAGCTCCCCTGCGCGGTGGTGCAG
>JBGSUY010000728.1:0-2389 GCA_041753195.1 Chromatiaceae bacterium | reverse complement strand
CAGCGTGGCGATGGCGGCCCGCGCCTCGGTGATTGCCTCTCGGATGGCGGGCTCGGCACCGGAGATATCGGACTCAGGGATGGGCACCAGGCGCTGGTCCCAGGGGGCGGGCAGGGATGCGACCGGGTCCGGCCGGCCAGTCGCATCGTCGCACCAAGCGACCGGCAGACCCGCGAGTGCCAGCAGCAACCAGGAGGCAAGGATGCGCGCCTTCACGGTGTGACCCCCTCGGGCTGTGCGATGGTCAGTAGACGGTCGACGCCGTCGGGCACCAGGGTCTGCTCCTGCCCGTCCGGCCAGCGGATGATCAGAGACTCCACGCGGTCGCTGGGGCCCAGCCCGAAGGTCAGGGGCAACTCCACGGAGGAGAGGTAGCCCCGGGCCGGGAACAGCTCCCGCACCTGGTTGACGCCGCCGACGGTCAGCGTGACACGCGCCCCGATGGCGGAGGGGTTTGGGGCACGCCCCTTGAGTTGGAGCCGCAGCCAATGGTGGCCGGTCTGCTGGTCGTTGCGCAGCAGCACCGGCGGGCGGCCGTTCTGGGTGATCAGGATGTCCAGGTCCCCGTCGCCGTCGATGTCGGCGGTGGCGATGCCGCGCCCCACCAGGGGGGCCGTCAGATCGCCGCCCTCGGTCACCGGGACGAAGCGGCCCGGACAGGCCTCGCCGCAGTTCCAGAAGAGCTGGGGGGGCTGGGCATAGGTTTGGCTCTGCTGGACCTTGTTGATCTCGTGCTCCAGGTGGCCGTTGGCCAGCAGCAGGTCGGAGCGCCCGTCCAGGTCGTAGTCGAAGAACAGGACCCCGAAGGTCAGCGGGATCCGGGAGGCGGGCCCCAGACCCTCGATCACCGCCTCGTCGACGAAGGGGGCGCGCCCCTCGGAGGTCACGAAGAGGGAGGACATCTCGTTGGCGAACTTGCCCACGGCGATGCCCATCTCCGGGTCGTTGCGGAAGTTGGCGGCGTCGATCCCCATGGAGCTCGAGGACTTGCCGCCGCGGTCGTAAGCGATCCCCTCAAAGACCCCCACCTCCTCGAAGGTGCCGTCTCCTCGGTTGTGGTAGAGGAGGTTGCGCACCGTATCGTTGGCCACCGCGAGATCCGTCCAGCCGTCTCCGTCATAGTCCAGCGGCACCACACCCAGCCCCTTGCCGACCGGGCGCCCTGACACCGGGTCGGTCACCTCGATCCCGGCGGCGGCGGAGACGTCGCTGAAGCGCCCGTCCTCCTCGTTGCGGTAGAGCCGGTTGTGGGTGCCGATGAAATTGACGGGGGCCCCGTAGGCGCGCCCGAGTCCGGTCAGCCGGAAGTCGATCTCGAGATCGATGGTGCGGGACCAGCGCACGTAGTTGATCACGAAGAGGTCCAGGTCACCGTCCCGGTCATAGTCCAGGAAGGCGGCGCTGGTGCTCCAGGTGTTTCCATCGCCGGCGACCCCGGCGCTGGCCGTGACGTCCTCGAATCGGCCATCAAGGTTACGCAGCAGCCTGTTGTCGTTGAGGCTGGTGAGATAGAGGTCGTCCCAGCCGTCCCCGTCATAGTCCCCCACCGCCACCCCCATGCCGTAAAAGGTCAGGGCGAGCCCGGCCTCCTGGGTGACATCGGTGAAGCGGCCCTGGCCGTCGTTCGCATAGAGGGCCTGGGTCGGTGGGACATCGCCGCTCTCGTGCCCCGCCCATTCCTGGGAGTTGATCAGGAGCAGGTCCTGATCCCCGTCCCGGTCGTAGTCGAGGAAGGCGGCCCCGCTGCCGATGGTCTCCGGCATCAGCCGCTCCCCATAGGCACCGCTCACATGCACGAAGCCGATCCCGGCGGCCTCGGTGATGTCCGTGAAGACCACCGCCGGGGGCTGGTTGGGGGCCAGCTGAGAGGCGCTGGGCGCCTCGATCCTGGCCGCCTCCACCGGCTGCTCCTCAGCCGGCGGATGGCGGAGCCAGTAGAGGATGATCCCCGCCACCGCGAGGATGACGATGGCCACCAGGGAGAGGATGAATGCGCGGCGGATCCGTGCCTCACCGCGGGAGAGGGGTCTGAATGTTGGTCTGGGCTCGGGTGCGTTCATGTTCGATCCTTCAGTTTGCTCAGCGGCCTGCCAGATTTTCGCCGTCACGCGACCGGTGCGCGTCGCTGGAGGCGAGCTCGAAGGCCTCCTGGCGCTGCAGGTCGTATATGGCCACCGCCTCGGCGGCGTGGTTGGCGGCCGGGTTTTCGGACCGATGGTGGGTGACGGCGCGCTCGGCGATGTTGTCGTCCGGGCGGTAGAGGTCGTGCAGGCCCCGGTGGCGCTCGGCCTCGGCGTGGTCCCCCAGGTCGGCGAGGATCAGACTCAGGTGATAATGGGCGGGGGCGTACTCGGGATCCACGGCCAGGACCTGGTCGAGGCGCCGGCGC
>JBGSUY010000727.1:0-9421 GCA_041753195.1 Chromatiaceae bacterium | reverse complement strand
AGTAGAGGCCGAGCAAGGCGCGCAGGGTCACCCGCAGGCCCGTCTCCTCCAGGGCCTCCCGCATGGCCGCCCGCTCCATGCGCTCCCCCAAGTCCACGAAACCGCCCGGAATCGCCCAGCCATAGGGGGGATTCAGCCGCTCGATCAACACGATTGGGTGCCCCGGCCGATCCACCAGCTCGATGATGGCATCGGCCGCGACCAAGGGTGTCTCGGGTCGAGTCACGGACCTCGCCTCCGGTTAGTTGGGGTCAGGCCGATCGTTGGGCCGCTGGGCGAAAGCGTCCGCGTCGCCACTGGGGGTGCGGGCTGCCTGCCCCCTAGCCGCCCCCTTTGCGCATCGCCTTTCCTTCCTCGGCGCGCCGCTTGCGCGCCTCCTTGGGGTCGGCGATGAGTGGGCGGTAGATCTCCACCCGGTCCCCGTCCTCAAGGGCTTGGTCCAGGGCGACGAGCTTGCCGTAGATACCCACCCGGTAGCGCCCGAGGTCGATCTCCGGGCATTGCTCGAGCACCCCCGAGCCCTCGATGGCCGCGCCGGCGGTGGTTCCCGGGAGCACCTCCATGGGACGCAGCACCTGGCTCTCGGCCCCCACGTAGGCGACCGCGACCTTGAGCACGGCTGCCGCGGAATCAGTCACGGAAGACCTCGTCCGCGCGCTTGCAGAAGGCGTCCACCAGAGAGTTGGCGATCTGGTGGAAGACGGCCCCGAAGGCCCTGTCGATCAGCCGCCCGGAGAACTCGAAGTCCAGCTCCAGCTCCACCTTGCAGGCATCCTCCCGCAGGGGCGTGAAGCGCCAGCCCCCGTGGAGCTTTCGGAAGGGACCGTCGAGCAGCGCGATGTCCATCCGCGTGTGGCGCTCGAAGCGGTTGCAGGTGCTGAAGGTCTGATGGATCCCCAGCCGCGAAACCTCGATGCGCCCGCAGATCTCATCGGCGCTCTCGGAGATTACCTCGGTGCGGTGGCACCAGGGCAGAAACTCCGGATAGGACCGCACATCGTAGACCAGGTCGAACATGCGCCGGGCCGAGTAGGGCACCAGGGCGGATTTCTTGACGACCGCCACCGATCAGCCCAGCCCCAAGGGACGCAGCAGGCCCAGGGCGTTGAGTAGCACCAGGGCCACGGCCACGGGCGACACATAGCGCACGAGGAAGCGCCACAGCCGATAGCCCGCCCCGTCACCCATGGCCAACTCGTCCAGGGAGACACGCCGCGGCAGCACCCAGCCGGCGAAGACGGCGATCAGGATGCCGCCCAAGGGCAACAGGACGTTGGCCGTGAGAAAGTCGAAGAGATCCAGGACCCCCTTGCCAACGAGCGTGTAGCCGGACCAGTGGTTGAGCGAGAGCAGGCAGGCGATCCCGAGCAGCCACACGGCCGCCCCGGCGAGGACCGAGGCGCGCACCCGGCTGAAGCCCCGGTTCTCCACCAGCCAGGCCACCACCGGCTCGAGGAGTGAGATTGCGGAGGTCCAGGCGGCGAACACTAGGAGCAGGAAGAACAAGGCCCCGAAGAAGTCACCGCCCGGCATCGCGCCGAAGGCGATGGGCAGGGTCACGAAGATGAGTCCGGGCCCACTGCCCGGCTCCAGTCCGTGGGCGAAGACGATGGGGAAGATGGCGAGTCCCGCGAGCAGGGCCACGGCGGTATCCAGCAGCGCGATGATGACGGTATTCTGCATGATGGAGGCATCGCTCTTGAGGTACGAGCCGTAGATCATGATGGCCCCCATGCCGAGGCTCAGGCTGAAGAAGGCCTGGCCCATGGCGCTCAGGATGGCCTCCCCCGCGTGATCGCCGAGCTTGCCGAAATCCGGCGCGAACAGATAGCGGGCCGCCGCCCCCAAGTCCCCGGTCTGGGCGGCGTAGCCCACCATCACCAGGAGCAGGAGGAAGAGGGCCGGCATCATCCACTTCACCGCCTGCTCCAGGCCGCTCGCCACCCCGCGGGCCACCACCAGGACGGTGAGGACCATGAAGACGGTGTGCCAGGCCAGGAGTCGCTCCCCGTCCCCGGTCAGACCGCCGAACAAGGCCGCGGAGCCCGCCGCGTCGATCCCGCTGAAGGCCCCGCCGGCGGCGCGCACCACATAGGCCAGGGTCCAACCGGCGATCACGCTGTAGAAGGACAGGATCAGGAAGCCTGCCAGGATGCCCATCCATCCCAGCAGGGACCAGGCGGGGGTCTTGCCCTCCCGTTGCGCCAGGGTGCGCATGGTGTTGATGGGGCTCTGGCGCCCGCGCCGCCCGATCAGGATCTCCGCCATCATGATGGGGATGCCGATGGCGGCGACGCACAGCAGATAGACCAGCACGAAGGCCCCGCCGCCGTACTCGCCCGCCGTGTAGGGGAAGCGCCAGACATTGCCGAGACCCACTGCGGAGCCCGCGGCGGCCAGGATGAAGGCGAGCCGGGTCGACCACATGCCATGGATCGAGGTGGTCGCGGACATGGGGGCTCCCGGTGGATTGGAGGGGTGATGCGGATCCGACAAGCCGGCGAATTCGGGGGCAGGGCCACTGCCGAGCCCGAGACCCGGAGGCCGCATTCTCCGGTAATCGGCGGCACGGCTCAAGAAACGCGGCCTGACCCCGAGCCAGCCGACCCGATCTGTCCCGAGAAACCGAGTCGCTCGGGCGTCTGATAAACTCGGAGCCAATCTAAGGGGGCTGCGGGCGCGGCGCCCGCCGATCCTGAGGAGACTGAGATGACCAAGGTTGCCACCCTTCGGCGAGAAGCGATGACCTTGCTTCTGGTCCTGGCGATCACAGTCGCCAGTCCTGTCCTGCACGGATTCGATGTCCTCGCAGACCCGGCGGCGGCCCAAGCCCCCGCCGCCGGACCGCCGCTGGACTCTCCCGAGGCGGTCTGGGATCAGGTCAAGAAGGACTCTAAGAACGCTTGGGACGAGGCCTCGGGGGTATCCCAGAAGGCGTGGAAGGACGCGAGCGACGAATCCACCCGGCTCTGGAATCAGGCGACGGACGAGGAGACCTGGCGCAAGGCCCAAAAAGATTCGGAGGAGCTTTGGCTCAAGGCCAAGAGGCAATCCCAGACGGCCTGGGACAAGGCGGCTGACAGCTCCCAGCGGGCCTGGGAGTCCACCAAGGACTTCACCCAAAGGAGCTGGGACAAAGCGAAATCCAGCGTGACTGGCGCACCGGCCGCCTCAGGCCCCCCAGTCGCCGGCTCAATGAGAGGCGCACAGCGCCGCGGTTGAGCGGGATGGGTGACAGTGAATTCGGCGTCGATACTTCCGCGGGTCGACCGATCCTGGGTCGGGGCAGGGCGTTAGGCGATTACCGGAGAATCATGTACTAGATCGCGAAGGATTTTCGTCTGCCTTCAATGAGTGCCGATAGGAGCATAGCCGGGCTATGTGACTGTTGGCGCGACGCGGAAGGCGGGCGAAATGACGAGCGAGATGGTGCATGGTTTGACAGAAATCGCCTTAGACCGCCGCTTCGTTCTCCTCGCCAGTGCGGATGCGTACCACCCGGGAGACATCGGAGACGAAGATCTTGCCGTCGCCGATCTTTCCGGTGCGGGCGGCGCCGGTGATGGCGTTGATGCAGGCGTCCAGACTCTCGTCCGTGACCACCATCTCCAGCTTCACCTTGGGCAGGAAGTCCACCACGTACTCGGCCCCGCGATACAGCTCCGTGTGGCCCTTCTGGCGGCCGAAGCCCTTCACCTCGATGGCGGTCATGCCGGTGATCCCCGCCGCCGACAGGGCTTCGCGCACGTCGTCGAGCTTGAAGGGTTTGATGATGGCTTCGACCTTTTTCATGACGTGCTCCGGTTCCAGGTCAGGGCTGACGAGGCTTGTGAGTATATGGGTGCGCTCCGGATAAGAACAGAGACCGGCGGCGTGCTGCACCCGTCCCCTCAGGTGCTCGCCGCGGATCAGTCGCGCGGGGCGAAATAGACTGGACGACCGTTGATCGGTTGCACCGGACGGGCGTTTGAGCCGGTTGCCCGGGCCAGGGTTCGTATCAGGTCCACATCGATCTCGAGCGGATGGGCAAGTACGAACCAGCGCACCGGTTCGCTGCAGGGCGGTGACCCCATAGAGCCCGTATAGGTGAAATAGTCGCGCTCGGAGGGCAGCAGGAAGAGCGGGTTGACGCCGACTTGGCGCAGTTGAACCTGCTCCCCCGGGAGCATGGGCAAATTTTCGATGATACGTGCCAGGATGCTGTTGACCCGCCGCCCGGCCTGGACCCGGATCGCCACGATGACCCGTCGGCCCAGGGCATCTCGATGAATGAGGTGGATCTCAGCCGCCGTGCCCACCCCGTTGACCCGATGCTCCCCCGGCACGTGGAAGTGCACCTCGGTCAAGGGGTAGACGTCGCCGCGCACCCTGAGCTCGCTCCCGGACTCGCTGAGTAGATGGATGCCATAGCCGTCGTTGACGAGCGCCAGGGGCTGGGAACGGTACCTGAAGACGAGGGGGATATAGGGGATACGTTCCACCGAACGGATGTCGATAGGGGACTGGAGCCGACCGCTGGCGCATTGTGCATAGTCCGGAGCCAGGCTCGCCCACTGCTCGGGTCCGCGCTCTCCGGAGTAGGACCAGGGGACTGTTGTCTTGGCCTTGGCGGTACCCTGCCCGTAGGCGAGTCCCCCGCCACCGCTGAGGGCCAGGAGCATCCCCAACAAGGCGTATGCAAGCACCTGGCCTCGACGGGCGATCCCGGGGGCGGGCACGCTTATCACTCCTTCTTGCGGCCGAGTCCGGCGATGGGCACGGCCTGGGCCGCCTGGGGCTCGTCCGTGTAGTAGGGGCGCTCGCCGCCCCGGCCCTGGGCGTCCGCCAACACCTTCTCCCGGGCGGAGATCAGGGCGAAGCACTGGCGCACATCCTCGATGGTCCCGTCGGAGAGGGGGTGACGCATCCCGGGGGGCGGGGTAACGTCCTTGATGATCGCCGAGAGGGTCTTGCGCATGGCGATCAGGATCTGCTGCTCCTGGCTTAGATCATTCATTTGGCCTTCACTCGATTCATTTGGGGTGGCTCGTTCGTTCGAATGGCTGGGGGCTGGGCGACGGCATTTGCGCCCGACCCATAGCCGAAGATTGCGTTCGGCATCCCGCTAATCCAGGGCGGGCCCTGACCGGGGGTCGATCAGCTCCGCCAGCTCCGGCTCGCCGATTACCGATACCCCGAGGGCCCGGGCCTTGTCCAGCTTGGAGCCCGCCTCCACCCCCGCCAGCAGGTAATCGGTGGTCCCAGAGACGCTCCCGGTGACCTTGGCCCCGAGGGACTCCAGCTCCGCTTTGACGGCTTCGCGGGGTCGGCTCAGGGTGCCGGTGATTACGATCGTCTTACCGGCCAGGGGCCGCCGCGCCCTTGGCCCGTCCGGCACGCCGGTTGACGGCCAATGGACCCCGGCGGCAATCAAGCGCCGGATCGCCTCGCGATTATGGGCCTGGGCGAAGAATCCGGCGATATGGGCGGCGACCACCGGTCCCACCCCTTCCACCAGGCTCCCGGTGTTGGTGTAGAGGTCCTCGGGTGCGGCGCTACGCAGGGCCTCGATATCCGCGAAGGCCTCACCCAGGGCGGCCGCCGCCGCGCGATTGAGACTGGGGATCTTGAGTCCAACAAGCCACTCGCCCAGGTCCCTCGCATCCGGCTCGGGTCTGGCATCCCGATGCTGACGGAGCCAGTCCACCAGGGCTGCGGCGGCCTTGGGTCCCACACCCTGGACGCCACGGTTGGGCACGAAGTCCTCGGCGCGCGCGGCCATCAGGTCCTCGATCCGATGGAAGTTGGCGGCGAGGGCCGCGGCCGTGGCCTCTCCGACCTCCCGAATCCCCAGGGCGAAGATGAAGCGGGCAAAGGTGGTCGCCTTGCTGTGCTCCAGGGCGGCCATCAGATTGGCGGCGGACTTCTTCCCCATGCGCTCGAGGGCCGAGAGCTGCTCCGCGGTTAGGCGGTAGAGGTCCGCGGGCTCGTGGACCAGGTCCAGGTCCACCAGTTGGCCGATGAGCTTCTCCCCCAGCCCTTCGATGTCCATGGCCCTGCGGGAGGCGAAGTGTCGGATGGACTCCTTGCGTTGGGCCGGGCAGTAGAGGCCGCCGCTACAACGGGCCACCGCCTCGCCCGCGGGCCGGACCACGTCGGAGCCGCAGACCGGGCAGTGCTTGGGCAGCTCCACCTGGCGGGCGTCCGGCGGTCGCCGCTCCGGCAGCACCCGCACGATCTCCGGGATCACCTCTCCCGCTCGGCGCACGTAGACGGTGTCGCCGACGCGTACATCCTTGCGCTCCACCTCGTCCATGTTGTGCAGGGTGGCGTTGGAGACGGTGACCCCACCGACCTGGACGGGCCGCAGGCGCGCCACCGGGGTCACGGCCCCGGTGCGGCCCACCTGGAACTCCACCGCCTCCACGACCGTCAGGGCCTCCTGGGGCGGAAACTTGCGGGCGATGGCCCAGCGCGGGTGGTGGGCGGTGAAGCCGAGGGTCGCCTGATCCGCGAGCCGATCTACCTTGAAGACGACCCCGTCGATCTCGTAGCCGAGACTATCGCGCCGCCGCCCAAGTTCTTCGAAATAGGACCGGCAGCCCGCGAGCCCACCCACGAGGCGCAACTCCCGGGAGATCGGCAGGCCCCAGTCCGCGATGCGCTGGAGCATGGCGTACTGGCTCTCGCCGGGGTCGGAGGAGAGCTCCCCCCAGCCATAGCAGCAGAAGCGCAGGGGGCGGGCGGCGGTGATGCGCGGATCGAGCTGGCGCAGGCTGCCGGCGGCGGCGTTTCGCGGGTTGGCGAAGGTTTTGTCCCCAGAGCGGCGGGCCTGCTCATTGAGGCGCTCGAAGCCGTCACTGCGCATGTAGACCTCGCCCCGCACCTCCAGGATCCGGGGCCAGCCGTCGCCGATCAGGCCCAAGGGCACGCTGTGGATCGTGCGGACGTTTTGCGTGATGTCCTCGCCGGTGGTCCCGTCGCCCCGCGTGGCCGCCTGTACGAGGGTCCCGGCCACGTAGCGGAGGCTGACCGCCAGGCCGTCGAGCTTGGGCTCGGCGGTGTAGTGGATCTCGGACCCGCCGCCCAGGGCGCTGGTGACGCGCCGGTGGAACTCGCTGAGATCCCCGTCGCTCATGGCGTTGTCGAGCGACATCATGGGGAGGCGGTGGCGGATCTGCGTGAACTCGGCTCGCGGGGCCGCCCCCACCCGCTGGGTGGGGGATTCGGGGGTCGCGAGGCCGGGGTGGGTTGCCTCCAAGGCCCTGAGGTCGGCCATTAGGCGGTCGTACTCGGCGTCCGGGACCTCCGGGTCGTCGAGAACGTAGTAGCGGTAGTTGTGGTGGCGGATGGCCGAGCGCAGTGCCTCGGCGCGATCCCGAATCTCGGTCGGGACTGGCTCCGCGTCGCTCACCGGTGGAGCGACCTCGCGCGGCGCGCCTCGTGGCTGAGTACGGCGTTGCGCATCTCCTCCTCCTTGCGCACCGTTAGCGGCCGTCGGGTCTCGTCCAGGACATCACCGCCCAGGCTGTTGGCGAGCTTGCGGGCGGTGGCGATCATCTCCTCCAGGATGGTCAGGTCCTCTGGATAGCCCTCCAGCTGGGCGAACAGCATCATCCCCGGGGTGCTGAAGTCATCCATCTCGTCGAAAGGGAAGGTGCCCGGCTTCACCATATTGGCCATGCTGAAATAAATCCGGGTCCCGTCGTCGAACTCGTCGAGGCAGTGGAAGATGTCCATGTCCCCGGGGCGCAGCCCGCAGGACTCGGCTACCTCCAGGATGTCGGGACCCGGAAACCCCCCAGTCCGTTTGGCGACGCTGAGCTGGATCAGGAGTGGCGCCTCGTCGTCGCCCCGTCGATCTTGCTGCGCATCCAGCCCCCCGTCGGACCCCGTCGGACCGCCTGCGAGGCCACCCAGATGAGGCTCCTGCTTGGCGTGGCCACCGTGGTGGGAGGTGCCCGCGTCGCCGTAGCCCTCCGCGTCGTCCTGCTCGCCCTCGGAGTCGCGGCGGCGCTCCCAGAAATAGAGTCCGAGGATAACGGCGGCCCCAACGACGATCAGGATCAGGCGTACGGTATCGGCGTCCATTCTTGATTTTCGGTGTTGCGAGGGGAAACAAGAACCGGCCGAAGTATAACCCGCAGGCCTTGCCCGCGGGACCGGCCAAGTCGACCTGGTCAGGCAGGAATGAAGGGCCCGTCATTGGGCCAGGTGGGGCCTGACTTGGGGGTGTCTGCCCGCGGTTTAGCGACCCTTAGGAGACTGCGGCCAGCCGGGCCGCCTCCTCCACATCTACCGAGACCAGGCGGGAGACCCCGGGCTCGTGCATGGTGACCCCCAGCAGGTGGTGGGCGATCTCCATCGTCACCTTGTTGTGGCTGATGAAGATGAACTGGACCTTGTCCGACATGGAACGGACCAGCTCACAGAAGCGGCCCACGTTGGCGTCGTCCAGTGGGGCGTCCACCTCGTCGAGCATGCAGAAAGGGGCCGGGTTTAGCTGGAAGATGGCGAACACCAAGGCCACCGCAGTGAGTGCCTTCTCCCCGCCGGAGAGCAGGTGGATACTGGAGTTGCGCTTGCCTGGAGGGCGTGCCATGACCGTGACGCCGGTTTCCAGCAGATCCTCGCCGGTGAGATCCAGGTAGGCGTGCCCGCCGCCGAAGAGGCGCGGAAAGAGCTGCCGGAAGCCGTGGTTGACCTGGTCGTAGGTGTCCCTGAAGCGGTCGCGAGTCTCCCGGTCGATCTTTCGGATGGCCGCCTCCAGGGTCTCCAGGGCGCGGGCGATGTCTCCGTGCTGCGCGTCCAGGTAGACTTTGCGCTGCTTCTGCTCCTCATACTCGTCGATGGCCGCAAGGTTGATGGCCCCCAGGCGTTGGATGCGCGCGGCGACCTTGGTGAGCCGCTCCTGCCAGGCGGCCTCCTCGGCTGCCGTGTCTAGCTGGGCCAGGATCTCGGTGACCGCGCTGCCGGCCTCGGCCAGCTGCTCCTCCAGGGTGCGGCGGCGCACCAGGCGCTCCTGGCGCTCCAGGCGCAGTTGGTCCAGGGCCCCCTGGCAGGCCTGAGACTCCTGCTCGACCCGATGGCGCTCCTGCTCGAGGGAACGGACCTCGGAGTCCAGCTCCTCCATCCGGCGGCGGGCCTCAGCCAGATCCTCCTCCACCTCCACTCTTAAGATGAGCTGCTCATCGAGCCGGGCCCGTTGCTCCGCCAGGGGCTCTACGGATTCCTCCAGGGCCTCCATCAGCTCGTCCCGGCGCTCCCCGAGCTGAAGCCGCTGCTCCTCGAGGCGCACCAGGCTGCGCTGGGTGGCATCCCGGGCGGCGCGATTAGATTCCACCCCGACCCGAAGGTTCTGGGCCCGCTCCCGGCAACCGCGTTCCGTCTCTCGGCCCTGGGCCACGGTCGCCCTCAGGGTCTCGCGCCCGGCGGCCAACTC
>JBGSUY010000726.1:0-1907 GCA_041753195.1 Chromatiaceae bacterium | reverse complement strand
CGGCGGTCATCCGGGCCCCCCCTCGAGCCCGGCGCGGGCCGCCGCCGAACCGGGCTGGACCTGGAGCACCAGGACACCCTCGACCCCCGTGCCCTCCAACAGCCGGGCGCTCAGATCGTCGTCGCTCAGGATCCCCAGGGTCGGACGCACATAGCGGCCATAGGCGATCAGCCGCGGCACCACCCGATTGATGGTGTCCACCGGCACCGCGAAACCGATCCCCGCCGAGTGGCCCGTGGCGCTCAGGATGGCGGTATTCATGCCGATCACCCGTCCCGCGCTGTCGATCAGGGGACCGCCGGAGTTGCCGGGATTGATGGCCGCGTCGGTCTGGATCAGGTTCTCGATGGCCCGCCCCTCCTCAGAATTGATGGTGCGGTTCAGCGCCGAGATCACCCCCGTCGTCAGCGTGTAGTCCAGACCGAAGGGATTGCCGATGGCCAGGACCTTTTGGCCCACCTTGAGGTCCGCACTGGTACCGATGGGCACGGGGGCGGCGGCGCCGCGGTTGCCGATGCGCAGCACCGCGATGTCGTGCTCGGGGCTGACCCCCACCAGGGACGCCTCGTAGGAGCGCTGATTGGCGAGGCGCACATAGGCCGCCTGCGCGTCCTCGATGACGTGATAGTTGGTGATGACGTGGCCCCGGTCGTCCCAGAGGAAGCCGGTCCCGGTGCCCTGGGGGACCTCCATGACGTTGCGGGTGAGCAGGTCCAAGACCTGGCCCGAGGTGGTGATGTAGACCACCGAGGGGCTGATCTGGTCGAAGATCGTGATGGTGGAGTTCTCATCTGCCGCCAGGTCCCCGCGGGCCTCGACCACCCGGGGTCGTACCTGGCCCCGGAAATAGAGATCTTGGATCCAGGGGCGCGCCAAAAGCGCCACCAGGAAGGCGATCACGAGCCAAAAGAGGAGCCGACTGAGTGCAAAGGCGTGCATGAGGTTGGATCCAGAAACGGAGTGCGGGAATTCTACCGCCGCGCGACCCACCGGTAGGCGCCGGCGCATCGGTCGACGCCGGCTGCCCCGCAAGGACCCAGGGACGAATCGGACGGGCGATGGGGCAGATGGTCGGGCTCCAACACGACCACAACGCTTGGAGCGACGCGATTGTTCCTTACCGGACTGAAGTCCGGCCTACCGGGCGGCGAGGGGCGCCACGGGCGGGTCCCGGTCACTCGATGGGGACAGGTCCGGTGTCCGCCGGGCACGGGGGCGCCGGCCCCGTCTCGGCGACGCCCCCGGCAACCGAAAAGTCCATGCAGGTATAGAGTCGACCCTCGAAGGTCGCATCCACCCGGACCTCCCCTTCCCGGTGGTGCACCTCGAACCCCGGCTGGGGCCCGGGGTGGGGCACCTCGAAATGCAGGGCCTCCGGAGGGTACCGGATCTCGAGGACCACCCGCATCGGGTAGTAGCCGTCCAGGAAGCGGCGCATGTAGGGACCATTGCGCAGCCGGTAGCGCCCGAGCCCCAGATCGCTCAGGGCACGGCTCTCGCCGGCGATGCAGAGCCGCGCCTGGTGACCCACGTCCTCCAACTGGACGCTGTGGCCCTCCACCCAGGCCCGGCCGATCCCCTCGGCGCTCTGCACCCGCAGGCGGCGGATGCGCTCCGGGTTGTACAGGATCTGGGCCGCCGGGACGGCATCCATCTGCCCGTGACACTGCTCCAGGGTGACCCAGCCCCCGCGCAGACTCGACCGATCGATGCGGATACGGTTGACGTGGACATGATGCCCCGCCGCCGCCTCGGGTCCGACGAAACGGAGCTCGCCCTCATTGACGGCGGCAATCCGCGCCTCGAGGTCCCAGTCCTCCCCCCAGCCCTCCAAGTCGCCCGCCCCTGCCTCGTCGGCGGCGGCCACGGGCTTCACCAGCGGGCCATGCAGCAGGGCCAGCAGGCAG
>JBGSUY010000725.1:0-4154 GCA_041753195.1 Chromatiaceae bacterium | reverse complement strand
AGGAGTTGGAGCGGCGGCTGCTGGCCGTCGCCGCGCTCACCGAGACCTTCAGGGAGGAAGGGACGCGGGCGGACGCGCGCAGGATGCTGGCGGAGATCAACCTGGAGCGGGAGGCTCGCCGCTCGCTGCGCTGACCACGCTTAGGCGCTCGCGGGTCTTGAGCTGCCGCAAGGCTCGCTCATAGGCGTCCCAGTCGCCGGCGACCACCGCCAGCAGGGCGCGGGTCTCCAGTGTCTGCGGACGGCTCGTCAGACGCTTCGCCATGTAATCGAAGAAAAACTGGAAGGCCTGCCGCCGGGCGCGATCAAGATCCACACGGGTCTTGATCCGGCGGATGTCGATCCCGGCGTAGTCGAAATAGGACGCGAAGTAGTCCCGGCCCTCGGCCGTGAACGCGATGCGTCCATCGGCGGACTCGAGGAAGTCCGCCGCCTCTGCCCGATCTGTCATGGCCGGCTCCGGTGGTGTCTCGAGAGAGATTACCACAGGGCACCGGCACCACCAGTCACACCCCGCCCGGGGGAGACCTCCTCCCCACCGGGAGCGACGTGTCTCCTCACGGGCCAATCCCAAGGAGACACCGATGACCCAGACCAACCGTTTCGTCGTGGCCGAGACCTTCGGCGTGAAGGCCCCACGGGGTCTGACCGTGGAGGGCTTCAGCGACCCGACCCATCCGCAGATCCCCGTGAAGCGGCCCTATGTCTTCCGGGAACAGCTGCGTGACGTGCTGGCCTTCCTCGCCGACCCGGCGGGGGACGGCCTGCTGCTGACCGGCCCCACAGGCGCCGGCAAGACCTCCCTGGTGCTGCAGGTCGCCGCCCGGCTCAACTGGCCGGTGCAGGAGGTGACCTGTCACGGGCGGATGGAGCTCGCCGATCTGGTGGGGCAGTTCCTGCTGATCCAGGGCGAGACCCGCTTCGTGCACGGCCCGCTGTCCGTGGCGGCGCGTGCCGGCCACCTCCTGGTCTTGAACGAGATGGACATCCTGGACGCCGCCGAGCTCGCCGGCCTCAACGACATCGTCGAGGGGGCACCCCTGGTGATCGCCGCCAACGGCGGCGAGGTGATCCGCCCGCACCCCAAGTTCCGGGTGATCGCCACCGGTAACAGCGCCGGATCGGGCGATGCGAGCGGACTCTACCAGGGGGTGCTGCGCCAAAACTTGGCTTTTCTGGACCGCTTCCGGGTGGTCGAGGTGTCCTACCCGGATGCCGCCACCGAGCAGGGGCTGATCCGGACCCTGGTGCCGAGCCTGCCCGAGGCCATTGGCGAGAAGATGGTGGCGGTGGCCAATGAGGTCCGCCGGCTCTTTCTGGGGCAAGCGGACACCGGCCAGGCCCTGACCGTGACGCTGTCGACGCGCACCCTGGTGCGCTGGGCACGGCTGGCGCTGACCTTCAAGGGGGCACCCCAGCCACTGGCCTACACCCTGGACCAGGCATTGACCGCTCGGGCGGAGCCCGAGCAGCGCGAAGCGATCCACCGCATCGCCGGCGATGTGTTCGGCAGCCTGTGGACGGGCTCGGCGCCGTGAGCGGGTTCGAACTCTACCGCTACACCCATTCAGATGGAGCTGCCAAGGAGTGGGCGTGGCGCGAAGAGTCGGGCGTGGGCATGGAGGTCCGTTGGGGCCGGGCGGGGCGCCTCGTACAGAGAGCGACCTACCCCCTCGACCAACGGCGCCAGGTCATGCAGCGCGCCCTGGCCAAGCAGCGCAAGGGCTACCGCTTCGTTGGCTGGTGCCGGTTCGACCCATGGGGCGACCGGTCGACCTGCGCGAGCCGAATGGACCGCCGCGAGAGCCAGCCCCACGGCCGGCGCCACCGAGAACTGCCAGCACCCCTCCTGTTCCGGGCATCGACCTCTCCCAGGTCGAGACCGGACGCGAGGACTACTGGTTCTGACTTCTTAACATGAACGCCGGCAGCGGCGCCCGTGTTCGGCTGCCCGGCCGGCACGCGCGCCCTCCGGCAAGGAGGCACGATGCACGCGACGCAAGTACTCGACCGCCTGGTGGCGGTCAACCTGGATGTCCGGATCTGGTCCGGACGCAAGAAGCTCACCGCCGAGGACCTGTCCCTCGGCGCCGATGTTCCCCCCGAGGATCTGGTGTCCTTGGGCTCCAAGCGGGTCTGCGACCCGGAGCCGATCAAGGTGTTCCAGCGCCTCAAGCAGCAGGCGGAGCGCATCTGCCTCACCGGTGGGATGCGCTTCCTGGGTGGCTACGCCATCCCCGAGGAGCGCACCGCGACGGTCGCGGCTGAGCTGGACACCCTCGGCGAGACCTTCGCCCGGGAGCGGGCCACCTTCGTCGCCGGCTACGCCGAGGCGGTCGAGGACTGGATCGCACTGCACCCGCAATGGGAGGCGGCGATCCGCAAGGCGCTCGATCCCGCCTCGCTGGTCGCCTCGCGTCTGGGCTTCGGCTACCAGCTATATCGGATCGCCCCCGCGGACGTGGCGGGCAACCTGGAGAAGCAGGTGCAGGGGCTGGGCGACACGCTCTTCGCTGAGGTGGCCCGGATCGCCCGCGAGCTCGATCGGAGCTTCACCGGCAGGCACGCCCTGTCCCAACGGGCGCTGTCCACCTTCCGACGCATCCGCGAGAAGCTCGGCTGCCTCGCCTTCGTGGACTACCGGGTGCAGCCGGTGCTGGAGAGCCTGACGGACTGGCTCGCGCGGGTACCCACCAGCAGGCCGGTCACCGGCGCCCTCTTCAACGAGGGCTTCGGGCTGATGCTCCTGGTGTCGGACCCGCGGAAGATGAGCGATCACGGCGCCGGGATCCTGGCGCTCAAGGATCTGACGCCTAACCCGGCAGAAATGCCGGATGAGGAGTCAGACGACGAGGAGGAGTACGCGTGGTCCTTCGGCGGCCCCCTCGGCGACGAGGAGCCCGACGCGGCGCTTGGTCCCTGGGAGTCCGGTGACGGGCAGCCCCTGGAGCAGGCGTCCTTCTACTTCTGAGCGAACCCGAGGACCGCCCCGCGCGGTCCGCTTTCCCCAACCGGGGCGCCCCTGTCCCGGTTGGGGCAGCGGTGCGCCCCTCTTTCGAGGAGCACACCATGTATTACACGTTGAGAAACGCCCTGCCTATCGTGGCCGCGGCGCTGGGCCGGAAGTTTGGCGTCGAGGTCGGGGTGGGCGGACATGAAGCCCACACCGACGGTCGGCATATCCAGATCCCCGCTTTCCCGGACGACCCGGATAGCCGCGACCTGGCCTGGGGCTACCTGGCCCACGAGGCCGCCCATGTCCGCTACACCGACTTCGGGGTGTACGGCGAGGCGGCCCGCGAAGGAGCGATCCAGGAAACCCTGCAGAACCGCATCGAGGACGTGCGCATCGAGCGTGCGCTCGCGTGCCCCTACCCCGGCACCCGGGCGACTATCGCCACGGTGCTGCGCCGGATGCTCGCCGAGGGTCGGCTATCGGCCCCTGAGCCAACCGATCACCCGGCTCAGGTGCTCGCGGGCTATCTGCTGCTCGCCCTGCGCCACGAGGTGCTGGGTCAGGATGTCCTGGCGGCGGAGGCCCGCGAGGCGGGCGAGACGCTGCGGCAGGTCTTTCCGGCTGCGTTCATCGCGCGTCTGCGGGCACTCATGGGCGAGGTGCCTGGACTGACCAGCACCGCGGACACCGTAGATCTGGCCCGGCGCATCCGGCGGCTGATCGAGGAGGAGGCCAAGTATCCGCCCAGGAATGGCTCGGGACGGACAGATGGATCGGACGAGCAAAACCCGACCGGCCAAAGTTCCGGCGCCGACGGCGAACAGGGCGATGGTGCATCGTCCGAGGAAGGCAGCGCAGGCCAACCGGCAACGGATGGTCAGGACCCCGAAGCGAATGGCGGCGATCCGCAGGGATCGGCGTCGGCTCAACCGGATGCGGGTGACGGGAAGGATTCGCCGGACGCCACGGATTCGGGCGACAACGACGGGGATGTTCCCACCCGGCGTGCCCACGGCTCCGATCAACGGGATGCCCTTGCCGCTGTCCTGTCAGCGGGTGCAGGCGACTGCGCGGGCGACCTGTTCGCCGAGGTCGGGAAGCTGCTCGGAACGGAGGCCTGCGCGACCAACGCGGTCCGGCTGCCGCTGCCCGAGGACTATGCGGGCAACGCACTCGCCGGGATGCGCCTGATGGCGACG
>JBGSUY010000724.1:0-8027 GCA_041753195.1 Chromatiaceae bacterium | reverse complement strand
CCCTGGATGCGGGCCGGCGCATCGGACCCGCCGAGCTGGGCCTTCTGGCCTCCCTGGGACTCGCCGAGCTGCCAGTCCACCGCCGCCCGCGGGTGGCCTTCTTCTCCACCGGTGACGAGTTGGCCTCCATCGGACGCCCCCTGACTCCAGGAGAGGTCTATGACAGCAACCGCTACAGCTTGTACGGTGCCTTGACCCGCCTGGGTCTGGAGGTTCTGGATCTGGGGGTGGTACGCGATGATCCCGCAGCCCTGGAGCACGCCTTCAGCGAGGCTGCGGCCCAGGCGGACGCCATCCTCACCACCGGTGGGGTCTCGGTTGGAGAGGCGGACCATGTGCGCGAGGTCATGAGCCGATTGGGGCAAGTGCGTTTCTGGCGGATCGACATCAAGCCCGGCCGGCCCATGGCCTTCGGACGGCTGGGCAACGCCTGGTTATTTGGCCTACCCGGCAACCCGGTGGCCGTGCTGGTGAGCTTCTACCAGATCGTGCTCGATGCACTCTACCGCCTCGAGGGCCTGGACCCCCTGCCCGTCCACCCAAGCTTCGCGGTCCCCTGCGACAGCGCCATCCGCAAGGTCCCGGGCAGACGCGAATTCCCCCGGGGCGTCCTCTACCAAGCCGACGGCCGCTGGCACGTGCGCCTGTCCGGTAACCAGGGTTCCGGCGTCCTGCGCTCCGTCACCGACGCCAACTGCTTCATCTGCCTCGCCGAGGACAGCGGCAGCGTGAACCCCGGCGACCAGGTAGAGGTGCAGCCCTTCGATGGGCTGATTTAAGGGACGCAAGGCGAGGCAGCCGCGCTCATCAAACCCTCGACGGCGGCACCTCCGAGCCCCTGGCGGGCGGCCTTCGTACGACCGGGGCCCGTCCGCTTCAATGAGACCGGGGCGAATTCGCCCCGGAAATTCGTCTGAGCCGGTAAACCATCTCGCCCCCAGGGGTTGCTTCAATGAGGCCGGGGCGAATTCGCCCCGGAAATCCAAAAAATTGTCGATAGGATCTCGAAAAGATACCCGCTTCAATGAGGCCGGGGCGAATTCGCCCCGGAAATATCGTCATGGTGGGGCGCTGCTAAACTGATGCTGTCTGCTTCAATGAGGCCGGGGCGAATTCGCCCCGGAAATCGACGCGCTCCACGAGCTGCTCGACACGCTGGGCCATGCTTCAATGAGGCCGGGGCGAATTCGCCCCGGAAATTGCCCGGCGACGCTAGCCTGTTGCCGTGGAACATAGGGCTTCAATGAGGCCGGGGCGAATTCGCCCCCGGAAATTCGGCCGGGTCGCGGTCGGCGTCCTGGCGCAGATCGCGGCTTCAATGAGGCCGGGGCGAATTCGCCCCGGAAATGTGCCGAGGCTGCGGCGCACCGAGTACACGCTGATGGAGCTTCAATGAGGCCGGGGCGAATTCGCCCCGGAAATTTGCGTCAGGTCGATGCGCCCACCGGCGTTGTCGATGCTTCAATGAGGCCGGGGCGAATTCGCCCCGGAAATGAGGCAACCGGGCCAGTCACCAACTTCGCCATCGATGCTTCAATGAGGCCGGGGCGAATTCGCCCCGGAAATTATCGATCTTGTCGATGGAGTCGCGCAACTGCGTCAGCTTCAATGAGGCCGGGGCGAATTCGCCCCGGAAATATCGGGGTCGAGTTCGCCGTGAGCGACGCCAACGGGCTTCAATGAGGCCGGGGCGAATTCGCCCCGGAAATGCCTGCATGGGGCTGAGTCCCACTTCCAGTCCCATCTGCTTCAATGAGGCCGGGGCGAATTCGCCCCGGAAATAGGCCGGAGAACTACCATGCTAAACCGCACCCACAAAGCTTCAATGAGGCCGGGGCGAATTCGCCCCGGAAATGGCTCGCCAAGTGTCCACTGCTGGGCGCGAAATCCGGCTTGAGTTTCGATCGCTTGGCTCGGCCGAGGCATTATCACGCAGAAATCTAGACCCCCGCAAGAGAGATCAGGCTCAGACTACTGATTGGCAGAGAGCATTTTCGTGCGATCGCTGCCCAGGACCGGCACGCCACTGGAGCAGTCGCGCCGGGGCGGCGGCATCATACGATGACAGGCTCGTGCTCGATGGCCTGGAACTCGGCCTTGCCCAGGCTGACCACCCGCGGGGTGACGTTATCAGCGAGGCCCAGATCCATCAAGATGACGTGGTCCTCCGTGTGATGGATGACACCGTCGAGCAGGGAGATGAGTTCCGCATGCTGCCGGGGTGTCAGGCGGCATTGGAAGACGGAAAGCTGCACCCATTCGCCGTACCCCTTCATGAGCCTGAAGATGCGGCGCCAACGCTTCTGGTCGGAGATGTCGTAGGCGACGATGTAGAGGCGTTGGTCCATGGCTTCGGCTTCATGGGTGACGGCGGATTCGCTGGACGGGCCGCTCCACTCCTTAAGGCTCGCCCCTCAGCGCGGCGTGAAGTTTGGATACTCGGTCAGCTCTCCCAACAGATGGCGTGCAAGCAGCCGAGCCTGGAGCTCCAGCAGCCGCCGGTAGCTGACCCGGTAACCGAAGAGCGGATGGGTGACCTCCAGGGTCATGCGCCGCTCGAAGGTGCCGATGAAGCGCTTGCGCCCATCCGGGCTCAGGTTGACGCTGCCCGCGGCCGATACGAAGTCGGAGGGACGGACCTCGCCGTTGTTGATGGCCTGGATGACGGCGGAGTCGGCGATCAGGGGGCGAAAGGGCTCCATCAGGTCCAACGCCAGGGCCGGTCGGCCGTAGCGCGGCTGATGGTAGAAGCCCAGGTAGGGGTCCAACCCCACCGCCGAGAGCGTGACGTGCCAGACCCGCACCAGGAGTGAGTAGGCGTAAGAGAGCATGGCGTTCACCGGGTCCGTGGGTGGACGGCGGTTGCGGGTCTTGAAGTCGAAGGCGAAGTTTCCCTCGGGTCCCGTCGCCTTGAGCAGATTGGCGAAGGCGCCGAAGTAGCGTGCGGCGGCGCTACCCTCGACGCCCAGCAAGGTACCGAGGTCCGGGGCGCGGGTCACCCTGCGCATATCCCCGTTCAAATCCTCGAGTAGGCCAGGCGGGGCCTCGCCTGCCTTCCAGTTGCGCCGCAGCAGGGTCCGGCAGTTGCGGATCTTGGCATCGACCAGACCCTTGGCCAGGCGCAGGCAGAGCTGTTCATCGTCCGCGGCTCGGAATTGGGCACGTCGCAGCTCCACGTTCTTGTGCCCAGTCCCGATCGTGTGACCCATGAACCAGCCGCCGTGGCTGTGCCAGCTCACCGGGACCCCGCGGGTCATCAGCTCCATGAGAGCGGGCGCGGTCACATAGACATTGCCGAATAGGGCCAGTTGGGAGCAGTTGATCAGACGCACCGTCTGGGTCTTCACGTCGTCCACCGAGATCTCCAGGGTCTCACCCACCTTGGCGACCTTGGCGTGGTGGGCCTGCACGTAGACCGGCATGGCCGTCTCCAGCCCCACGGCCAAGGGGCGAGGCGCGATGTCCGCGCCGCGGAAGAAGTTGATCTCGTCCGGGAGGCAAATACCGACAAGGGAGCAGCGGGGGCACTTGGGGCTGTCTTCAAGGGGGGCCGGGATCCGACCACCGCTGGCCACGAAGCGCAGTCCATCGATCGTCTGACGGGTGAGTTGGCGGAGCTCGTCGGTAAACTGCACCTGCACCCGCTCGCGACTCCCAGCGAAATAGATGACACCCTCCTCGCACCGATATCCGTGCTCGGCCAGGATCATCCCCTGGACGCAGAGCTGTACCCGCTCCGGGTCATAGGCCCCGTGGGCGACGTGGGGGCGCTTGCCACGCTTGTAGTCCACCGGGGTGACCTGGATACCCTCCCCTTCGATCAGATCGAGCTTCGCAATGAGCCCCAGCCGGTTGGATGAGAGTGTGATGGAGCGGGCGTGGAGCTTCACCATCTCCCCGCCCTCGGCCCCCTCCGCCAATGCCTCCGCCGGGGGCAGCTTGCCGCCCGGCCGGTCCACCCGGCGGTGGACATGGCGGCCCTCCACCGTATCGCTGGAGTCGTCCCACTCACCCTGGACCCACATCAGGTACGCGAGCCGCGGGCAATAGCAGTACTCGTTGATCATGCGTGCCGGCAAGAGCGGCACGTCCCGCGAGAGCTCCGGAAACGGCAGCTCAAGCTCGGTCTGGACTGGGGCTTCTTGGGAGGGCATGACCGACCCCCTGGGTCCGAAACGGGGCCGACCCTCGGCCCCTGGCCCTCCCAAGCCTATGTGGCAGGTTCAAAAGGTCCTTGATCTCGGCCACGGTTCGAGACATCGCCGGGGCTTGAGCGCCTACGGCAACCACGGCCCTGTAGTACAATTTGCGATACGCATCACCATACGAAATGACCGCTATGGCTGCCATTAGCCTACGCCTGCCCGACGACTTGGACCGCAAGCTCGCCGAAGAGGCCGATCTAGCCGGACGACCGCGCTCCGAGGTCGTTCGTGACGCCCTCGCCGAGTATCTTGCCCGGCGTGAGCGTGCGCGGTTCATGGCGGAGTTCATCGCGGAGGCAAAGAAGGGTTACGGCGACCCCGAGATACGGCAGGAGGCGATCGAGATGGCGGAGGAGCACGTCGCCCTCAGTAACGCGGCCTTGGATCTGGCGGAGGGTCGCCAGCCCGGCGAGCCCTGGCCCGAGGAGCCGGGCGAGCGGTGGTGGAAATGATGCGCCGAGGAGAGATCTGGGTCGCGAACCTGAATCCGCCGCGAGGACGCGAGATCGGAAAGGCCCGGCCGGTCTTGGTGATCCAAGCCGATGAGCTTGGTACCGCTGTGACCCCCCTGGTCGTATGCCTGCCGTTGACCACCCAAGTCTATCCGGGGTTTTCGCGCTGGCGTGTCACCGTGCCTGCCCGGGATCGACTCCTCAAGCCCTGCCAGGTGGTCACGGATCAACCACGGTCCCTGGACCGCGCACGCTTCGGCGACGGTCCCCTCGCGACGCTGACCGCCGAGGAACTGACCGCCGTGGAGCGGGGGCTCAAGGCGGTGTTGGGGTTGTGGTGAATGCACTGTCCTAGCGTGGAGGCAGCTCAACCATGAAGGAAAACCGAGGCGCACAGGGAAGCCGTGTCCTGCGATCTCTCCATTTTCGTTGTTATTCATCCTCCTAAGACTCGGACCGACCAATCCACAGGGGCGGCTCGGTCTCCCCGAGAATGAAGTCACCCGGTGGCCTGGAACAACCCCATCCCAAAGTGGCTGCCGTAACCGAGGCACAAAGGCCCCTGGACCGGCTCCGAAAAGCGGAGCTCGAGCGCGAAGCCAAAATCAACCGGGGCCCGCGGTCCGGCGCGGCGCTGCCGAACAAAGTGGCGAAAGCGCATCCACTCTGGCGTCCTTTGATCCGGGATGGTTCCCCCAGGGTCTTGGCCGTGTGCAACCAGCTCGACGCATACGCCGCGATCGCTCCAGGGATCCAGGCGCTGAACCCCGAGCGGCCGCGGGAATCCGCGAATCGTGATCTCCTCATCAACCTGTCCTTCCAGGCTGTTCTTCCCGCGTCTTTTCACGAACCGGGGGGCGACGAAGGGTGTCAGACTGACCCAGGTCGTGGCCCCTCTCGCAGGGCCAAGCAGTTGTCGTAAGCCTTCGCCGTAAGGACTCGGAAGCCCACGCAGATTGGGCAGGTCTCCAACGGCTTCGAGCGCGACCTTGAGCGGTGCATCGCCGCCTTTGGTGAAGGTTCGGCGCACGCGGCGGATGGCCGCCTGGGCGTTCGGATCCAGCCCCATGGGTGCCCAGATCAGGATGTGCTCGATGTGCCCGTCGCCATCGAGGTCGAGGGGCAACAGATGTGCATGCGCATGGGCACCAGTGAGGGGCTTGCGGTTCTCGTCGCACCCGGTGAGGACGGGCGAGTGGCCGCCGATGGCGCTCACATGGCTGACCAGAGCCTGGTGCAGAAGCTCGGCCTGGGGAAGGGTGCGTGTGATTGCGGGAAGGGCATGGTCGTTCCCGCTTTGGGTGGCGATGGACAGGAGCATCGCCTCCACGGTAGACGCCGAAGCCCTGCGAACTCGGGGTCTGGGCGCCCCGGCTTCCAGGGCGTCGCTCCGACGCCAGTAGAAGATACGTTGGGCCCCGGGTGGTTGGCTCCAGCCATACCTGCGCAACCAGGCCGTGTCGGTCTGCAGGCAGGCGATAAGATCGGCCGGATAGGGCGCCGCGGCTTGCTCGCGCTTGGCGACTAGGGTCTTGGGTGGCTTTTTGCCGTCCGGCAAGGGGTAAGACGACAGGGCCGCGGCTAAGGCGGTATCGCGCCAGGAGGCGTAGCGTTCCGGGGTCTGGGGGGCGAGGAGGGGAACCTGCTCCCAGCCCGGCCCAGGGTCAGCAATCCGACCCTCCGCAACGCAGTTTGGCTCCGGGACGGGCTCCCCTTCCGCGAGCAACCGCGCCGCCACCCAGCTCTCCGAGCGTCCGAGGTAGCCCAATCGATCGGCAAGCCGTGCGAAGACGCAACGTTCCTCGGCGGACAGCGCCGTGTCCCAGGTCACTGCCAGGGTCTCGTGATCGACCTGCGCCCAGGTATCGAAGACCAGGGTGGTGCGCTCGCGGCCCTTGGCGATGTTGCCCAGCGGCATATAGTGGCGGCTGTGGGCTCCGGCGGCCTCCGGCAGGCTATAGCTTGGGAGCGATCCCGCCAGTTTAAGAATGAGCGCCTGGGCCACCTCTGGTGGCCGATTGGCCCAAGGTATACCCAGGTCACCGCCCCAGCCAAGGGTGTTGTATCCGACAGCCAAGAGCGCGCGCAGCAGCCGCCAGGGCGATGGGGGCCATTCGACCTGGCCTTCGTTGACGTGGTGCCCCCAAGGGGTCCCGTGATAGCGCCGGCTCGGAAAGCGCAGCAGCAAGGTCGGCATGGTCACTCCTCGGGCTGCGCATCCTCGCCCGCTGTCTCCGATTCCCGTTCCGCCTCCCGCTTGATCTCGATCGCGTCCGCAAATACCGCTTCGGTGGCGACCATGGCAGTGGAACAGGAGGCAATCGCGACCTTCAAATCGGGCTTGATCTCGGGTAGTAGGGGCAGCACAAAGCCTACAGGCGCAAGGGCGGAGATCCGGTCGGTGGCGACTCGCAGATCGCAGCTTGTCCGCAGGCGCAGTCCCCCATCGAGCAAGGCGCGGAGCTTGTAGAGGGCCAGCAGCACCAGAAGCCTTTCAGCGTGCTCGCCGAGTCCATAGCCACGGATCTGGGCCAGATCGAGATTCACATACAGGGTGAGATGGACGGCCGTGAATTCGTCACGGGCAAAAGGGACATTCCCGAAGCCGGCCTTCGTATCGCCAGAGGGATTGACACGATCGTTCTTCACCCCCCCGGATGCGGCAACCTGTACGCCGTCTGCCTCGATAAAGGCGGTCAAGGCGCGCGAGACACGCAACCGCCCTCCCGCAAGGTCCTTTTTTGCAAGGAATACACCGTGGAGCAGCGATCCGACGTCGTACTTGAGCAGGACCTCGGCCAGCTTGCGGCGATTGATGGGACCGATCCCCATAACGCCAAGCTCGCCCTGGAGCTGCTGGAAGAATGCCTTGCTCGATTCTTCAAGAAGATAGGGGCTATTGAGGCGGTGGGCCTCAAGGATGCTGTCGGTGAGAAAGCTCCCGTCGGGTCGGTTGATGCGCACATGGGAGATGCCATTGAGGGCCGCTTTCACGTCCTGGGTCGCCTCGTCCCACGCCATCAATTCCAGCCGATTGGCCATGCTTTGAGCGCTTTCGACTAGCAGCGAGGTGCCATCCTTGGTTTGAAAGGTGGCGGCGCCGAGGCCGGGAAAGCCGGTCGGCTGGAATCGGTGACCCTGGAGGGGCTTCAAGGGGATCTCGAACAGCAAACGGTGGGCTTGGTCGAGGGGGGAGAGATCGATGGCCATGGGTCAGTCCTCCTTTCTGGGGTCGAGGCGGCGCACGAAACGCCAGGCGGTCGTCGGCGAGATCGGAAAGGCGAGTGCGGCCGCCCAGAGGCGGGCGGTCTCCAGTGGTAGGGCCGAAGCGCGCACGGCGGTTCGGATGCCGGCCGCGCTCAAGCGGCGC